>JBDKGX010000033.1:0-24685 GCA_039797965.1 Pseudomonadota bacterium | reverse complement strand
AACATTAAAGTACTAACTAATAAAAAGCTTAATACTAGTAAATGATTAGGTCGACACAAAGGAAATAAAGCTAGACTAGTAATTAATATAAAAATTAACTCTGCAATAATGAGCTGATACCACCAAGAGGGTTGATACCATAGAGTTTGTGGGTGTAGTAAACCTTGTAATGCTAAGGCTTGGGCTTCAAACTCGGCAATAGAGGATTGAAGCGGAGTAGATTTTAAATTACCTAAAGAGTTAGCAGATGAGCCCACTATTACTATGGCATCTTTTAACTCAGGAAAAGATTTGTCTTCAATAATATCTAAGGCTGAAATACGTTTAAATTGGCTTAAATCAAATTGATAAGGAACTAAAATACGTCCTAATGAATCAGTGGGAATAAATTTTTCGCCTAATTGAATGCCTTGATAAACTTTTCTGTTTTTTTGCTCTTTTAAAATGATTTTATAGTCAGTGGTTTGGTAATAGTGTTTCGCAATGGTGAGAGCTAAGGCTGGATAAAGGAAATTATCGGATTGAAGTATTAGCGAGAAACTTCTCAGTACTCCATCGGTATCAACGTGGCTGGCAATAAAACCCTCATCGCCACTAGCTTCTTGGTATTTTTTATCATTAGCCGTATAGCCACGGGTTTGCCAGCCCGTTTGTAAAAAAGGGTCTGGAATGGCTTTACCTTTTTTAATGTCTAATAATCCTGTGAGAGCGCTTTGGTCATGCAGTAAATAGCTAATAATAATACCGTGCTTTTTTAGTGTATTTCTGAGTATTAAATCTTCATCTAAACTATCTCGTAACGCATATATTTCTCTAGGTAGCTTTTTTCTAGCATCTCTAAATTTATTTTCTATTTCATCCACAGGATTTAAATTTGGAAAAGCAAATGTACTAGTCAAAGCAATAAGTCTAGGGTTGAATTGAGCTAGGTTTTCTAAAAGATCTGAAGTTTCTTTACGAGGGCGTGGCCACCCTCCCATTTGGCTGAGACTATGTTCATCAAAATCGATGAGTATAATAGCAGGAGGGGTGATAGGTTTGCGAGGAGCGCTATTTAATAAATTAAAGTCATAATACTGTCGCTCTACTCGACTTAAAAAACGTGAAAGCTCTGGAATAGTAGAGTAAGTGGCCGCGATGAGCGTTATTCCCACCATGAGGCTGATAATAATGGGTAGAAAATAGGTACGATAGCTTAGCCACATGGTGAATAAATATTTAACTCCAAAACGCTCTAGGTTTTAGTGTTACCAACGGGAAGGAAGTTTCTTTTTTAGTACAATTTGTTTTTGCTCGTTGGAGCCAATGTAATCACCGTGACGCAGGTCTTTCATAATACGACTGACCATTTCCCGTGATGAGCCTACCATCTCGGCAATTTCTTGATGGGTCATACGCGGTGTTACCATTAAGCCATTTTCTTCTTTAGCTTGTGAGAGTAGTACTCTAGCTACCCGTCCATATACGTCTAACGTAGATAGAGAGCAAATAGTGTCATCTAATACGCGCAAGCGGGTGGCTAATGCCCCTAGCATTGGCATTAATGACTCTGGAAAGTGCTCAATAAATTGTTGGAAACCTTCTGCGGTTAGACACAGCAATTTAGTCGATTCTACCGTCATGACGGTTGCAGAGCGCGGTTGTCCATCTAACAGACTTAACTCACCGAAAAAATCACCTTGGTTTAAAAAGGCTAATAATGTTTGGCGACCTTCCTCATCACTGGCTAGTACTTTTAAGCGACCTTCTAACACAATATAAAGCGATTGTGTTTGTGCTCCTTGATTAATAATTATACTATTTTTAGGGTAGGTGAAGGTATGCGCCAGCCCATTCAGGTAATCCAATTGTTCTGGTTTTAGGTTTTTAAATAACGGGATACTGTTAAAAGTTTGGTTAGCAGTAAGTTGTTTATTCATAACTAGATTAATCAGCCTTGGGGTTATTAGTATGCCATGTCTGAGGGAGTTTTGCTGCAAACAGCCTCAAGGATGGCGCTCTATATGGTTTCAGTGTAGTTCAGGTTTATAGGGGATTAAAGTTTGATGCAATAAGCAGCATACCTTTAATCCAGTCGTTATAGCTGCTTTTCATCTAAGTATGTGGAAGTAGTCTATGCTTATACAGAGGAAGCGTCTAATAGCAAATGGAGTTTGAAAATGACGAACCAACCCAATCTACTCAGTGAAGTAGGCATAGTACTTTCAAAGCGTGGCAAAGTAACCGCAAGTCAGGAAGGGCAAACCCGTATCTTAAAACGAGGTGATGCCATTTATAGTAACGATGTGGTGAGTACTGTTCGCGGAGCAAATTTACAATTACGTATGTTGGACAATAATATTGTAATGCTCAGAGGCGGTAGTACTTTTCGAGTCAATCTCTATCGTATGGAGTTTGGACTGGATCACATCAAACGCTTTGAATATAGCGGTGGCTCTATTCGACCTAGTCATCGTCATGAAGCCGTCCCTGTAGAACCCACTGCTATGGCGGCAAACATCTAAAATAATAATTAGGGTTGCAGGCAGTGGGCTAAACGGTCTGCCGCCTGCGTTAATAGCTCAGGATAAGTACGAGTACTTAAGGTGAGTGTGCTACCTAAATCGTCTAAAGTAGTAGTTTTTAAGTTTAATTCGTTAGCTAAATTACTCAGCGCATTTTGGGAAAATTGTGGCTCATACAACAAACACTTCACTTGTTTGGTTTGAATAGTTTTATACAGCTGTTGTAAATGCTTCGCACTGATTTGTTGCCCGAGTCCCGTACTGATAGTTCCTGCTAATAGCACACCATAACGTAAATCAAAGTACTGCCATGCATCGTGGAAGGTAATATAGCCATGACTTTTAAAGGGGCTTAATTGTTGTTGCGCTTTTTGATCAGCTTGTTGAATCGCTGCAATGAGTGAAGTGGCATTGGTTTGGAAAGTACTAACATATTCTGGAAAACGAGTACTTAGGGTATTTTGAATAGCTTTCACCATCGCAATGCCATTATTGGCATCTAGCCAAATATGTAAGTCATTAGCCTCGTGTAGTGCATGGTCATGATCGTGATGGGCATCATCAATATCCAAAGTTCGTACGGGTAGTACTTTCATCTCTTGAGCCTTAGACAAGGTGAGTACTTGTTGGTGGGCTTTTAAGTGTTGTAACGCGTTATCCAATGGTGATTCAAACTGGGCATCCACTCGAATGATAACAGTGGCTTTAGCTAAGGCACTGGCATCAGAGGGGCGGACAGTATATTGATGGGGTGAGGCATTATCAGGCAGGAGCTGCTGAGTACTTAAGGGTGTGCCTTCTGTAATAGCGAGTACTAAACTATGAATAGGTTTAATAGTACTTAAGATCAGTGGGTTTTCAGCGGTTGATGTGGATGAGTTACAGGCACTTAACAGCGCCATAGCACTAATAATAAAAATCGATACAATACGGCAGATCATGATCAATGGATAATTTAAGATGTCAGAACAGGTACTGGCTGCTTTAGAGCATGTCAGCTTGAGGTTAAATCAGCGCGACATTCTGCATGATATCAGTCTTGAAGTACACTCAAGCAAAGTACTCACTTTAATTGGCCCCAATGGTGCAGGAAAATCTAGTTTACTCAAGGTGTTATTAGGATTAGAAAAACCTACCTCTGGCAAGGTTTGGCGTAAGCCACAGCTAAAAATCGGCTATGTTCCTCAAAAATTTCAGTTAGAACCCCTAATGCCTTTAACCGTAGAGCGTTTTGTATGTTTGGGAAATAACAACAAAACTCAAGTTCCTGAAGCCTTAAAAGCGGTAGGGATTGAACATTTACAGCAGGCTTCTCTACAAGGTTTATCGGGGGGCGAGATGCAGAGGGTACTACTGGCACGGGCGGTTTTAAATCAACCTGAACTATTAGTCTTAGATGAGCCGGGGCAGGGGGTGGATGTAGCAGGCTTAAGTGAGTTGTATCAATTGCTGGCTACCTTGAAAAGTACTTATGGTTATGGAGTGGTGTTGGTATCGCATGATTTGCATTTGGTGATGGCAGCGACTGATCAAGTACTTTGCTTAAATACGCATGTCTGTTGCTCTGGAAAACCAGAGATGGTTACCTCTCATCCTGAGTACTTAAAGTTATTTGGCTTACCGAATGTGGGGCAAGGTTTAGCGGTTTATACTCATCATCATGATCATCACCACAACTTAATGGGTAATATTATTCAGGATAGTTGTAAAGGGCATCACCATGGATGATTTTATGCTACGTGCTTTGATAGCAGGGATGGCGGTAGTTACGGTGACGGGTGTACTGGGTGTGTTTTTGCTATGGCGACGCATGGCTTATTTTGGTGATGCACTATCGCATTCAGCCTTATTAGGGGTAGCGTTAGGGATTTTATTAGGTGTGCAAGAGTATTGGTTAGTGCTAGCAGTTTGTATAGTAGTAGCCTTAATCATGACTGCGGTACAACGTAAACCAGAGTTAAGTAATGACACTATACTCGGTATTTTAGGGCATGGTGGTTTGGCCTTGGGCTTAATTGCTTTGCACTTTAGTACGCAAACAGGAGGCAGGAGTTTAGAAACTTACTTATTCGGTGATATTTTATTATTACAAACTAATGATGTTTATTTTGCATTAGGTTTGAGTGCTGTAGTACTGAGTGTGGTGTGGTATTTCTGGCAATCTTTGTTACTGATGACGGCTCATACTGAGTTGGCGCAGGCTGAGGGCTTAAATACTGAGCGTTTGAGTTTAATTTATATGTTACTGATAGCGTTAGTCATAGCGATTGCGATGCGGGTGGTAGGGATATTTTTATTAACTTCATTACTCATTATTCCCGCTGCAACCGCTAGGCGCTTAGCGCGTACACCTGAGCAAATGGTTTTGATAGCGGTATTAGTAGGATTATTCGCCTTAATACTCGGTTTAGCCAGCTCATGGTGGTTAGATACGCCGACGGGGCCTAGTATTGTTGTGGCTGCTGTTTTGGGATTCGGATTAGTGCAATTATTACCTCAACGTTGAGTACTAAACTGATGAATAGTACTGCATAGTTGGTTTTGGTGAATTCAGTTTGTGCAGCGCACAAATCCATGTTAAAAACACAGCCCTTAATGCTAATTTGATTTTGCTAATGCTTGGTGCTTAGCACTCTATGAGGTGACATCATGGTAACTGCCGTTTACCCCGGAACATTTGACCCATTGACGAATGGGCATATGGATTTAATTCGTCGCTCGCGTCGTTTATGTGATCGGGTGATTGTGGGTGTCGCCTCCAATCCAAAGAAAAAGCCTTGGTTTAGTCTACAAGAGCGAGTGGATTTGATTAAAGCCGAAATTGAGCATCATGGTCTTTCGAATGTAGAAGTCATCGGTTTTGAAGGATTATTAGTAGAGTTTGCGAAAGCTCAACACGCCAGTGTGTTAATTCGTGGTATGCGTGCGGTCTCAGATTTTGAGTTTGAGTTTCAGTTAGCCAGTATGAACCGTAGTCTTGCGTCGGATGTAGAGTCCGTGTTTTTAATGCCGGGGGAAAGTTTTTCCTTTATTTCGTCCACTTTGGTTAAAGAAGTAGCTCGATTAAACGGTGATGTGGAGCGTTTTGTGTCCCCACGAGTACTTAAGGCATTGAAGGCTAAAATCCAAGAGCGTAATGCTATGGCTGATTGATATCCACTATACGATTCTTGGTTAATAGGCAGGAAAAAGTGGGTCTTGTTAGAATAAGCTATCTCGTTTAACTAGAGGAAAAAATTATGGCTTTGTTGATTACCGATGAATGCATTAATTGTGATGTATGTGAGCCAGAATGCCCCAATGATGCGATTTCACCGGGTGATGAAATTTATGTGATTGACCCCGATCGTTGTACTGAGTGTGTCGGTCATTATGATGAGCCGCAATGTGTGGCGGTTTGCCCTGTTGATTGTATTCCTAAAGACCCTGATCGGGTTGAAACTAAGGAAGAGCTGACGCTGAAATATGAAGCATTAATGGCTCAGTCTTGATCGAGTACTGAGTACTTTGATGAGTGTATATAAATGCCTGCTTGATGCAGGCATTTTTTTATTGAGGCGTTAGTTTGGGGTATGTTGAAAGGTTAGCAAAGGTTTACGTTCGGCATCGAGGAGTAAAAGTTGCCCACGAACTAAAGCATACATACGTACTTTAGACAGTTTGTTCATATATTCTCGCTCAGTTTGGGCGGCAATCCCTGAACACAACATACGACTTGTTCCCGGTTTACCTAAAGCTAATGTTCCATCAGCATTAGCCACATAGCTACCGGAATAACTGTTGCAACCATTAAAACCGTTGACTCTTCCACTTTCAAAGTTAAGTGTCACGGGGCGCGATAATGTGTCAGGGTGCTTTGCCAGTGACCATTGCGAGGGGTTAAGTAGTGGATTCGGTATTGAGCTTGTATTGGTTTGGGTATTACAGCCACTAAGTAGTAGGAAATAGCCTACCAAAGCAATTAGCCATCGCTTGCGGGTTATTAGAGTAATCATAAATAGAGCGCTCTGGGATGTTATTATTATTGATCAGATCAGGCATTAGCCAATAAGGTTCAATCAGGTATGCTCGCTGAAGTCAGTGTGTTAAGCAACTAATTAAGACGGTTGGGAGAGTGTGTGAGCTTAATGTTTAATATTCAGCCAGTTGGTTATATTCGATCCTGCTATCGAGAAAAGTTTGGTGTGCCACGCCAGCCTAATTTAGTTACGGAGGCTCGTGCTCAGTTAGTATTATTGCCTGAATTTCCCTTAGAAACCGTAAGGGGTTTACAAGATTTTTCGCATCTTTGGCTGATTTTTCGTTTTCATTTAACTTCAGATCAGGGTTGGCATCCGACCGTTCGTCCTCCACGTTTGGGAGGTAATCAACGCTTAGGGGTGTTCGCGACTCGCTCCACTTTTCGCCCCAATAGTTTAGGCTTATCGGTAGTGCAACTCTTAGGAATATCAGAATCTAAAGGTCAAGTTCGTTTAGAACTACAAGGAGCAGATTTACTAGACGGTACACCCATAGTAGATATTAAGCCTTATCTACCTTATGTGGACGCGTTACCTCAAGCTCGTGCAGGATTTGCACAGTTAGCACCTGTCTCAGCGCTAAAAGTACGCTTTTCCACAATTGCTTCAGTTCAGTGTCAGGATCAATCTACAAAATGGCAAGTGAATATGGAGCTGTTGATTTGCCAGATTCTGCAACAAGACCCGCGTCCAGCTTATCGAGTGGGTACATTAGATACTCGTGAATATGGAATGCGTTTATATGATTTTGATGTTCATTGGCGTTATGACGCTGATGAAATTGAGGTTTTAGACTTAACACCTTGTCAGTCACCTCTATAGCATTAGGGAATGTGTTTTGAGTACTTATAAAAAATTAGGCTTGCTAAGAGTCGTACTGATTAGTATGGGTATGCTATTAAGCATTAGTGTGGCGAGTTATGCCAAACCTATCACTCCTTCGGAAAAACCTAGTCAAGAAACGTCTAGCGCCTCTTCTTCAGTACCTTCCTCTACCTTGGGACATCTACCTGAGAAAGTAGCGGCGCTAATTCAAAAATATAAAATTCCCACTAATGAGTTAAGTATTTTAATTCAGGATGTTAGTTCACCTAAACCACTCATTGAATATGAAATAGATATCCCTCGCAACCCTGCTTCTACCATGAAGCTCTTAACGACTTGGACAGCTCTTAAAGTACTGGGTCCCGCTTGGCGTTGGAAAACGGAGGTATGGACTCGTGGTACTTTGACTAATGGGGTATTAAAGGGAGATGTCATTTTAAAAGGTTATGGTGATCCGTATTTAATTTATGAAAACTTTTGGCAGTTAATGTTTGATTTACGAGCTAAAGGTTTAAAAGATATTCAGGGTAACTTGATTATAGATAATAGCTATTTTGATGTCCCTGAGCAGGCTTTACAGCAGTTTGATAAAACCCCCGAACGGGTTTATAACGCTCTACCTTCTGCCTTAATGTTTAACTTTCAAGCTACCCGCTTTTTATTAAGTCCTAGTCCTACAAATGGCAAAGTAGATATCACGACTTTTCCAGCCGCTGCATCATTAAAAATCGATAATCAAATGACTTTGCATGAAGGGCGTTGTACTGAAGACAATTATAGTCCAGTATTTGTACGCCAAGGTGTTGACTCGATGTTAATTCGTGGTGCTTACGCTACCGAATGCGGTCAGCAATTTATTATGCGCTTAATGAGTAACCCCACCACACACGCAGCGCAAGCCTTTCGCCAATTTTGGCAACAGTTAGGAGGCACCATTTCAGGTTCAGATAGTGTTGGTGCCGTACAAAGTGGCGACCAATTGTACTATACCTATCACTCTACACCGCTTATCGATCAAATTCGCGCGATTAATAAGTGGAGCAATAATGTAATGACCCGACAATTATTACTTACGTTGGGTGCGCAAGGAGTGGGTGTCCCCGGCACCACTGCAAAAGGTAGTGATGTTGTCAAAACCTATTTGACTTCCGTGGGCATTAATACTCAGGGCTTGGTGATTGAAAACGGAGCAGGTTTATCGCGCAATGAGCGCCTAACGGCTCGCCAAATGGCGCAAATGTTAGGTTTAATTTGGCGTGATCCTTACATGCCCGAATTTGTGTCTTCGCTCCCTTTATTAGGAGAGGATGGCACCTTACTCAAACGTTTTCGTCATCAGTCATTACGCGGTCAAGCCCATTTAAAAACGGGCACCTTAAGTGATGTCACCGCACTATCAGGCTTTTTGCTCACTCAGTCTGGTAAGCAACTCATTGTGGTCATTCAACATCACGGCTCGCATACGTCGGCAGGGCGTGCAGTACAAGATGCATTATTAGAGTGGGCGTTTAATCAATGAGATAGGTCAAGTAGTATGAAACAATGGGATGTACGTTGGTTAGTGTTAACCTGTTTAATGAGTACTCCGTGGGCAAAGGCAGCAACCTTACCCCCATTAACTATTGACACTTCCCTTGAGCCATTACCTACTATAGACGCTACAGTATCGGCTGAGGAGGCATTAGCCTCCTTAAGTTTCGAGACACCGACTAGTACTTTGCCTGTTATTGAACCTAATAACGAATTATTAAATACACCTACCGCTTTAGCGGAAGAGGTGAATAGTACGACTGACCCCACTGCTGAAGGGGCAGATGATTTTCGTCGTCTGCCTGATGAAGCTCCTAGTTTAGGTGAAGATCCTGCCGAAAAAATTCATCCTAAAGCTAAAGCCACTACCAATAACTCTAAAAATAAAGTTGAAGAATCTCCTGTTAAAACCTACGTGACAGGCGCAGATAAAGCTCTGGCTGACAATATTATTGCGTTTTTACCTTCTAAACGGCGCCTGAATTGTGCGACCTCTGCGGATCGAGTAGAGCGTTTTATCGAGGCTTCGCAGCCCAAATTACAAGAGGCTGCCGAGGCTATGGGTTATTTCGACGCTCAATTTAAAATGACTTCTGCTCGGCGTGAGGGGTGTTGGATATTAAATGTTAGTGTGAACCCTAGTAAGCCGGTTCGCGTCAAAGGAATGGATATTAAAATCGCAGGCGATGGGGCTAATACTAAAGATTTCCAAGAAATTAAAAAAAATCCACCTTATCAACTAGGCGCAGTTTTAGTAAATCAGCCCTATGAAGATTACAAAGGTAAGCTCAATCAAAAAGCTAATCAATTAGGGTACTTTGATGCAGAGTATAAAACTAAACAATTACAAGTAGACCCTGATAAGCGCGAAGGGACAGTAGTATTAGATTACAACACAGGGGAGCGTTATCGTTATGGTCAAGTGGATGTAAAACAGGATGTTTTAAATCAAGAAGTACTTAATCGTCATGTGCGGTTACGTCAAGGTGAGTACTATGATTCTGAGCAATTATTAAAACAACAACGTTTATTAGAGGCTAGTGGTTATTACAAGGAGGTTCAAATTACTCCACAACATAATGAAGCTACCGATAAAAAGATTCCTGTGACCATTAAAGCTGAACGTAATAAACGATATTCTTATACTGGCAAAGTAGGTTATGGCTCGGATACTAAAACTCGACTTGAAGCTAAAATGGATACACACTGGGTCAATGATAAAGGGCATAAATTAACAGTAGAAGGTGTTGCGTCTAAACCTGAAGCTGCATTGGGATTTACCTACAAAGTACCTTTATGGCAGCCCGAGCATGAGTATGCGGCTTTAAGTGCAGGTTGGGAGCGTTCTGATAGTAATCAAATTAAAAGCTCGGCCTTAAAAAGTGAGTTTAGTTATAACCGCCGTAATGATAGTGACTGGCAGCAAAGTGCATTTGTTACCACTTTATATGAAAAAACCCAACCTGAAAATAGTGCTGAAACGCGTTCTAATCTGGCTTTAATCGGTGCACGGGTTAAAAAAACCGAGTCGGATGATGTGCTATTTGCTACGCAAGGTTGGCAATTATCCGCAGAGTTACAAGGGGCAAAAAAGGGTTTACTCAGTGATCAAACCTTAGTTCAGGGCAAAGTCTCAGGTAAGTACTTAAAAACTTTAAATTCTAAGCATAAGGTCATTCTCAAAAGCACAGTAGGGGCTACGGCGACTGATAATTTAAGTACTACACCTAAATCATTACGTTTCTTTGCGGGTGGGCAAGATTCTGTGCGGGGTTATGATTACCAGTCATTAGGTACTAAAGATGCGAATGATGTCGTGATTGGGGGTAAACATATTTTAGTGGGTAGCGCTGAATATGAAGTACCTATCCGCGATAAATTTAGTGTGGCAGCATTTATGGACGCAGGTAATGCATTTGAAGATTGGGCTAATTACGATATTAAATGGGGGGCAGGAGTGGGCGTACGTTATCAATCCCCATTAGGGCCTATTCGAGCTGATATTGCAGTACCCAAAGATAATGCTAAAGATTTCCGTTTTTACTTTAGTTTAGGACCTGATTTGTGAAATTAAATCGTTCCCTGATTTGGACACCACTGATAGTCATAATAGCTTTAATTATATTAGCGTTATTATTATTGGTTTTTTTATTGTTTAGCCAAACAGGGACACGATGGGTAGGGCAACAATTACAAGAACGGGTATCTGGTCTAACGATTGAAGGTGTTGAGGGTACGCTAGCAGGAGATTTAAAAGCGACCCGTTTACATTGGCAAGAGCCTGACAATAAAGCCAGTGTGACAGTAGAGGGTATTGATCTCAACACAAAGCTTGGTTTACGCCCTGAGTTTAAGCGGGCTTATATCGATAAACTAACTATTAAAACCCCCTCTGCAGGGCCAGGCCCCATAGTGATTCCAGAGCTGTCAGAGCCATTAGAGGCGTTGCTGTCAGATGCACGGATTCGGCAGTTTGAGTTTTGGGTGGGACCCAGTTCAATAACGCTCTATGACGTGAGCCTTAAGGCTCATAATGCTTTAGGAGTACTTTATGTCGATGAGTTCAAGGCGCGTACTCATCAAGAGTCGAATCAAGGTTTATTGCTAAGCGCTCAAGGGCAAATGGCTTTAGGTAAAGGTCATAGTTCTGATTTAAAAGGACGGTTTGAGTCGGTTGATCCTACTTATGGTATAGGAGCAATTGACCTCACTGCTTTGGGTCTTGATAACAATTATAAGCTAGAAGCTCAAGGGCAATGGTCATATCGTAATTCTCCCTCGTATAACGTGAAGGTTATTGGCTCTGGCAATATGGAGCAGCTCAATGCTGAACATATTACGTTCACTGACCCCAGTGGTACTAGCGGAGTACAAGGACAGGGGTATCTAAATTGGTACGATCCGATACTGTGGCAGTTAGAGGCAAAAGTACAAGAGGTTGATTTAGCTGATTACGATTTAAAAGCGACTAGTCGTTTATCGGGTCATGTGGTTTGGGGGGGCGAAAAAGGGAATGGCAAAGAGCTAATAAGCTGGGTGGTCCATTCTATTACTGGCACCATTCAAGACTATGCGGTGCAAGGCACCGGAGAGTTCAGTACGGATCACGGTGTGCTTAGTGTCAAAAATTTAAAGGCATCCGTAGGTGATAATCATATTACTATGTTGGGAAAAGCCGATCAGGCGTTATCAATGGATTGGGCTGTGGATGCCCCGCAATTAGCACAAATTGCACCTAAACTAGTCGGCTCATTGAAAGGCAATGGAGTACTTCAAGGGCGGTTAGATGGTTCACAAGTAGCTGTCAGTATTCAAAACTTATCAGGCACTATACAAGGTTATAATCTTAAAGCCACAGGTAACTTAGCTCGTATTGATAATGTACTATCGGCACGTGATGTGCGGATATTGGTAGGTGATAATGTACTGACCTTGGATGGGGATGCACGTGATCGTTTAGGATTAGTCTGGACAGTAGATGCTAAAAATTTGTCCCAAGTACAGCCCCATTTAATCGGCAACTTAGCGGGTAGTGGGCGTCTAGAGGGGCAGTTAGATAAACAGCACTTTAATGTATTTGTGGATGGTCTAAAAGGCACTATTAATCACTACCCTTTACAAGCTCAGGGGCAATTACAACTTAAAGATGACGTACTGAATGCTCAAGATATGCAAGTACTGATGGGCAATAATCGTCTAGTGTTTGATGGGAGCAGTGCAGCCAATACCTTAGGTTTAAATTGGCAGTTAGAGGCAGAAAATCTTACTGATATTAATCCCAAGTTAACGGGCAATGTGAGCGCTTCAGGTAATTTAAAGGGATTATTGGATGGTTCGAATTTTGACCTCACCATTTCGCGAATGCGGGGTCAGTTACAGAGCTATCCTTTACAAGGCTATGGGCAGTTAAGCCTAAAAAACAAAGTACTAGCTGCTAAAGATGTAGTACTTACTCTAGGTGATAATCATGTAGTACTGAATGGTAGTGCCAATGAAGTCTTAGGTTTAGATTGGCGTTTGGATGCTAAAGCTTTAGAGCAAATTAATCCAAAAATAAAAGGGCAAGTACAAGCGAATGGTAATTTAAAAGGCTTGCTGGATGGCTCGAAATTAGATGTAGGCATTCAACAGCTCAAAGGTACGATTCAAAATGTGGCATTAGAGGGCAAAGGTACTTTACGGCTACGTGACAAAGTACTTCAAGCCCAAGACTTGGTACTGAATGCGGGGCAAAATCGCATTACTTTAAATGGTAGTGCCGGCGATAGTTTAGGATTGGATTGGACTATTAGTGCCAATGATTTAGCGCAACTTTCACCAAAACTCGTGGGTACTTTGAATGGACGAGGGTCACTGAAAGGCAAGCTAGATGGCTCGCAGCTAGATGTTAATGTGGCTCGTTTGACGGGTAAGGTTAATCAGTATCCTATTGATGCTAAAGGGCAATTAGCACGACGTGATCAGGTCTACTCCGCCCGTGATGTAGTAGTCAATGTGGGAGATAATGAGTTAGTACTGAATGGTAATGCGGGCGATGCAGTTGGTTTAGATTGGCGAGTTAATGCTAGAAATTTAGCACAGTTGAAACCTGATTTGCAGGGTAATGTTCAAGGTTTTGGCACACTGAATGGCGCTCTAGATGGTTCACGTTTGGATGCGACTATTAAGCGTTTAACAGGCACCGTACAGGGCTATCCTCTCAATGTGACGGGAGGGGTTAAACGCCAAGGTGAGGCGATCACCGCACGGGATTTAGTGGTGGAGTCCGGCAAAAATCGTGTGGTACTGAACGGTAGTGCCACTGATAGTATGGGTGTTAATTGGCAGGTTGATCTCAAAGATTTATCACAATTAAAACCTACTCTCACAGGGCGAGTGCAAGGTCGGGGACGTTTACAAGGTTTGTTGGATGGTTCACGTTTGGATGTCAGTATTCAAACGTTAGAAGGGCAAGTACTGAATTATCCACTAACAGGTTCGGGGCAACTAGGCTTACGTAATAAACAATTGTCGGCCAAAGATCTTGCGATTACTTTAGGACAAAATCGATTAGTACTTAATGGACAAGCCTCGAATCGTTTAGGGTTGACTTGGACATTAGACGCTAAAAATTTAGCGCAAATTCATCCGGAGCTACAAGGCAATTTACAAGGCAATGGGCGCATTGAAGGTGCGGTCGATGGCTCTAATCTCACTATTGGTATTAGTCAGTTGGGTGGCAATTTTCGTGATTACCCCATTGCTGCCCGTGGCTCGATTATTCGTCGTAATAATGCCTTTAGTACGGAGGGTTTAAGTCTAGATATCGGGCAAAATCGAGTAGTACTCAGTGGTCAAGCCTCCGATAAGGTTTCAGTGCGTTGGCAACTAGACGGTAAAAATTTAGGTCAACTGCATCCCTCGCTGAAAGGCAATCTCAAAGGTAAGGGGACTCTAACTAGCCGTATCGATGGCTCGGACTTAAAAGTTGAGATTGACCAATTAGTAGGTCAGCTTAATGACTACCCTTTAGACGCATCAGGTCAAGTACTACAACAAGGCAAGGACTGGATGGTTCGACGGGGTCGAGTGCGAGCGGGCGATAATAATATTCAGCTTTCTGGCAAAGTGACCGAACCTATTGATGTGCAGTGGAGGGTGGATGCGAATCAATTAAATCAAGTACTTTCCGGTTTGTCAGGTCGTATTCAAGGTCAGGGAACAGCACGAGGTAATTGGTCATTACCACAAATACAAGGGCAAGTGAGTGGTAGCCAAGTTCGTTACCAAGACTGGGCGATTGATAGCCTGAGTGCAGATATTGGTCAAAATGGTGGGCAATATCGGGCAAATGCCCTCCTCAAAGGTATCCGACAAGGTGATCAGGTTATTAGTCTTGCCACCTTAGAGGCGCAAGGTACTCCCGATAATCATCGAATCCGCCTTAATGCTACCCATAAAGACGGCAAGTTTGATGTAAGTGGTGTTGGGCGTTGGCAAAATGAAATGTGGACAGGCACTATTCAAACCGCTGATTTGCGCGATACGCCAGCAGGTAATTGGCGGGTGATCAAACCTGTTTCGGTACAGGTTGGTAAAGGACAATTGGCTAGCGGTGAGATTTGTTTATCTAATGGTCAAGGTAGTGTTTGCGCTCAACCTAATCTAGCTAGTAACGGTGTCAGCGCTTCAGGGCGCTTGCAAAATATGCCATTGGTGATGCTTAAACCATGGTTGCCCGAGACAGTGAAGTTAGCAGGAACCGTGGAGGGAACTTATCAAGTTATTTGGCGCAATGGTCAAGGCTCTGGACAAGCTAATTTACGTTTTCCCGATAGTACTGTGCAATTGCGTCAAACTAATGGCAAAACCGAATCTTACACCTATCGTAATGCTCAAGCTGTTGTAACACTGGTAGGTAAAACGGGCAGTTTGCAAGGGCAAACTCAAGTTGATGAGTATGGCGCTGTCAAATTAGAGGGGCGTATTAATCTGGTCGAAAAGGGTGACTCTACTATTGAGGCTGTCATTAGTGCGGATTCGCCTAATATTGCTTGGTTAGAGGCTATGACTCCTGATTTGGGAGATCTGAAAGGGCACTTGATTCTAGATGTACAGGTAGTAGGTGCTTTAAGCAAGCCAGTGATTCGGGGTATAGCGCGTTTACAAAATGGTCAAGCCTATTTAGCCGAGACCGGAGCGTTGCTACAGGATATTAATCTAGTTTTGCAAACGGTAGATGCTCAAAATGCGGTAATCAGTGGTTCGTTAAGAGCAGGTTCTGGGGTACTTCAAGCTAAAGGTACTATGCAGTTTGGTAATTTGCCTAAATGGTCAGCTGATGTGCAAATGCAGGGCGAGCGTTTATTGCTAATGGATACTCACGAAATTCAGGCTTGGGCTTCGCCTAATCTCAGAGTGACGGCAGTACCCGGCACAGTCAATATTCAAGGTACGGTGTTTATTCCTGAAATGGTGGTAAGTTTACGAGAGTTGCCTAGTTCTGCCAGTGTACGTTCAAGCGATATCGTGATTATAGGACGACGAGCTCAAACGCAACGATCTGACGATGTAGTGATCTTAGGGCGACGTGGTCAACGTACTCACTCACAAGGCTCATCACTACAACAAGGTGGTAATCTTTCAGGTTCTGGTCGCCCTAATTTGAATGCTAAAGATGAGCCTTTGGTGATTAATCCTGATGTAACTATTGAGTTGGGAGACAAGGCTGTTTTTTCAGGGTTTGGGCTAGACGCCAAAATGCAAGGGCGTTTACGTATTGCTCGTACTCGACAGGATATTATCGGCATTGGAGCATTGAGTATTGTTAATGGGGTTTATAAAGCTTATGGACAAAATCTAAAGATTGAGCGTGGGCGTTTGATTTTTAATGGCGACTTAGAAAATCCGGGGCTTGATGTTCAGGCTATTCGTCTAGTTGAGGAAGGTGACATTAAGGTGGGTATAACCTTAAATGGCACCGTACGTCGCCCTGAGTCCGTTTTGTTTTCATCACCCAGCCAAACTCAAACAGATACCTTGAGTTATCTATTAACAGGGCATCCCGCCAGTACTTTATCTGGGGCAGATACCGACGTCTTGCGTCAAGCTATTATGAATTTAGGTATTAGTGGGGGGGAAAGTATTGCTAATCGCTTAGGTGTAGCCTTGGGTCTAGATGAGGTAGGTTTAAACTCCAAAGGTAATGATTTTAAACAAAGTGAACTCCTCTTGGGTAAGCGTTTAGGTCCTAGGTTATACATTAAATACATTGTAGGGTTATTTGATTCTTTACAGCGTGTGGCGATTACTTACCAAATTAATAAGCGTTTACAATTAGAGGCACAAACCGGTAAGAATCAAGGGCTTGATCTCATTTATAAGATTGATACTGATAAAGGTCCCTTTAGGCGTCACAATCGTTGATAAGTAAAAAAGGTTTTTCAAGTAAAGAGACTAAAAAAACCTTGATCTTAGTAAAAATCAAAGGTACTATTAGCCTCCAATTTACAAATGGTGCGCTAAAAGCACAAATTTTAGTGATAGAGTGATTAAAAACTTATATCAAAATAATTATAAATTTGTGCAATTATCAGATTGACAATTTGTGCTGATAAAAAGATAATGCGTGCCTTTCCAGTCGGAGGGGTTCCCGAGCGGTCAAAGGGGACAGACTGTAAATTTGTTGGCTCAGCCTTCGAAGGTTCGAATCCTTCCCCCTCCACCATCTTCTGCTTGATCACTAGATCAAATCATAAACCGTGCGGTGATTAAAGATCTGTGTCTTAAGCGGGTGTAGTTCAATGGTAGAACTTCAGCCTTCCAAGCTGATTGTGTGGGTTCGATTCCCATCACCCGCTCCAATTAGGTTGATGGCTGAGTAATTAAAGAGTTTCGCCCATATAGCTCAGGTGGTAGAGCGCATCCTTGGTAAGGATGAGGTCGGCAGTTCGATTCTGCCTATGGGCACCAGTTATTTAGTTTTTTGACGGAGTGCTTGTCAAAATGGCAAAAGATAAATTCCAGCGTAATAAGCCGCACGTAAACGTCGGTACAATCGGTCACGTCGACCATGGTAAAACGACCCTGACAGCGGCGTTAACCGTGGTACAATCTCGCAAATTTGGTGGAGATGCAAAAGCATACGATCAAATTGATGCGGCACCGGAAGAAAAAGCGCGTGGTATTACCATTTCGACAGCACACGTAGAATACGAATCATCCGCTCGTCACTACGCCCACGTAGACTGCCCAGGCCATGCTGACTATGTTAAAAACATGATCACAGGTGCGGCACAAATGGATGGTGCGATTCTAGTCGTATCAGCGGCTGATGGTCCTATGCCACAAACGCGTGAGCATATTCTATTATCTCGTCAAGTAGGTGTACCTTACATCGTAGTTTACATGAACAAATGTGACCTAGTAGACGATGAAGAACTTTTAGAATTAGTTGAAATGGAAGTTCGTGAGTTACTATCTGACTACGAATTCCCAGGTGATGACACGCCTATCATCAAAGGTTCTGCCCGTGCAGCTTTAGGTGGTGACACCTCACCAATCGGTGAACCTTCTATCGAAGCGTTAATTGAAGCGTTAGACACCTACATTCCAGAGCCAGAACGTGCCATTGATGGTGCCTTCTTATTACCGGTAGAAGACGTATTCTCGATTTCTGGTCGTGGTACAGTAGTAACAGGTCGTATTGAGCGTGGTATCGTTAAAGTTGGTGAAGAGATTGAAATCGTAGGTATTCGTCCTACCACCAAAACTATCGTAACCGGCGTTGAAATGTTCCGTAAATTACTGGATCAAGGTCAAGCAGGTGACAATGTTGGTTTGTTATTACGTGGTACCAAGCGTGATGACGTAGAACGTGGACAAGTACTGTGCAAACCAGGTTCTATTAAACCTCACTCTAAATTCGAAGCGGAAGTATACGTATTATCGAAGGAAGAGGGCGGTCGTCATACTCCATTCTTCAAAGGTTATCGCCCACAGTTCTACTTCCGTACTACGGACGTAACCGGTGCGTGTGAATTACCAGAAGGCGTTGAGATGGTGATGCCAGGTGATAACGTGAAATTAGTAGTAAGCCTGATCAATCCTATTGCGATGGAAGAAGGTTTACGTTTTGCGATTCGTGAAGGCGGTCGTACGGTCGGTGCCGGCGTCGTCGCTAAAATTATTGAGTAATTGAAATATGTCAGATCAAAGAATCCGTATCCGTCTAAAAGCTTTCGACCATCGCCTAATCGATCGTTCTGCTTCAGAAATTGTTGAAACTGCTAAGCGTACTGGCGCTCGTGTTAAGGGGCCTATTCCTTTACCGACTCGTGTAGAGCGTCACACTATTTTGATTTCACCGCATGTTAATAAAGATGCGCGTGATCAATATGAAATCCGTACCCACAAACGTTTAATGGATATTATTGATCCAACTGATAAAACAGTTGATGCTTTAATGCGTTTGGATTTGGCTGCGGGTGTTGATGTACAGATTAAATTGAACTGATCTGTAATAAATACTTAATCTTCGATTTTTTTCCGTGTATAATGCGCGGCTTTCCACGGCTCGACCTTGCGTCGAGCCGTGTTTTTCTAGTCAAAAGAATCGAAATCACTCCAAGCGAGTATATTTTAAAGAGGTAAGCTAAATGGCTATCGGTCTGCTGGGTCGCAAAATAGGCATGACCCGAATTTACGGAGAAGATGGGGGTGCAACTCCTGTTACCGTTTTAGAGATTGCGCCTAATAAAGTTTCTCAAGTCAAGACTGCCGATACTGATGGCTATGAAGCAATTCAATTATCTTTAGGCGAAAAAAAGGCCTCGCGTGTGACTAAGGCTCAGGCTGGTCATTTCGCTAAAGCAGGTGCGCCTGCTGGTACTTTCGTTCGCGAATCTAGAGTTGAGAAAGCTTCTGACTATTCTGTTGGTTCAGAATTGACAGTGACCTATTTTCAAGAAGGTCAAAAAGTAGATGTTGCAGGTGTTAGTAAAGGTAAAGGCTTTGCTGGTACTATCAAACGTCATAATTTCCGTGGTCAAGATGCGACTCACGGTAACTCCCGCTCTCACCGTGTTCCCGGTTCTATCGGTCAAAATCAAACGCCTGGTCGTGTATTCCCCGGTAAGAAAATGTCAGGTCACTTAGGTGCTGTAAACACTACTGTTGAGTGTTTAACCGTTGTGAAAGTTGATGCTGAACGCAACCTTTTATTAGTAAAAGGTGCTGTACCTGGTGCTGTGAACGGCAATATTGTTGTAAAGCTTTCCTCTAAAGCTTAATAAGGTTGCTATGATGGAATTACAAGTTTTAAACGGCAATACACTAAGCGTAAATGATGAAGTGTTTGGTCGTGAGTTCAATGAAGGCTTAGTGCACCAAACAGTAGTTGCTTATATGGCAGCTGCACGTGCTGGTACTAAGGCTCAAAAGACACGTTCTGAAGTAAGCGGCGGTGGTGCTAAACCATTCCGTCAAAAAGGAACAGGTCGTGCGCGTGCTGGTACTATTCGTAGTCCTTTATGGCGAACAGGTGGTAAAATTTTTGCCGCTAAGCCACGTGACTATACTCAAAAACTCAATAAGAAAATGTATCGTGCAGCAATGTGCTCTATTTTCTCTGAGTTACTGCGCCAAGATCGCTTAATAGTTGTTCCAAATTTAGCTATGAGTGAGCCAAAAACTAAATTGGCTATTACTGAGCTGGCTAAATATGGCACTAATGATGTGTTATTTGTTACTGATGGTGATGATGCCAATTTATTACTGGCTACTCGCAATATTCCTTATTGTGAGGTTTTATCATTCGCCGAACTCAATCCGGTCAGTTTAGTAGGTCACGAGAAAGTCGTGGCGACTGAAACGGCTATTGCCAAAATTCAGGAGTGGTTGGCATGATCAATCAAGAGCGCCTATATAAGGTGCTGTTAGCTCCACGTGTGACTGAAAAGTCCGTTGGGCTAGCAGAAGGCTCAAATCAATATGTTTTCAAAGTTGCCAAAGATGCCACTAAATCAGAAGTCAAGGCTGCTGTTGAAAAGTTATTTGAAGTCGTTGTTACCGACGTAAAAACTTTAAACGTTAAGGGCAAGAGTAAAAATTTTGGTCGTCGCGCTGGTAAGCGTAGTGACTGGAAAAAAGCTTATATTAGCTTGGCTGAAGGCCATTCTCTTGCAGCGGCAGCTGAATAATAAGGTGGTATTGTAAACATGGCACTTATTAAATCTAAACCAACGTCACCCGGTCGTCGTGCCCAAGTACGGTTGGTTAATAATGACCTGCATAAAGGCGAACCTTTTAAAGCATTATTAGAGCGCAAAGTTAAAACTGGCGGTCGTAATAATAATGGACGTATTACTACTCGCCATGTCGGTGGTGGTAGCCGTCAACACTATCGCTTAATCGACTTTAAGCGCCGGAAAGATGACATTCCAGGTCGTGTTGAACGTTTAGAGTATGATCCTAATCGCAATGCTAATATTGCTTTAGTTTTATACGCAGATGGTGAGCGTCGTTATATTATTGCTCCCAAAGGCTTAAATGCAGGCGATCCAGTAATTTCTGGACAACATGCTCCTATTGCAGTAGGTAATACTTTACCAATGCGCAATATTCCTGTAGGTAGTGTTGTTCACTGTGTTGAATTGAAGCCTGGTAAAGGTGCTCAATTAGCACGTAGCGCAGGTACTTCTGCTCAAATAGTTGCTCGTGAAAATGCTCATGTGACTTTACGTTTGCGCTCCGGTGAGATGCGTAAAGTACCTGCTGAGTGTCGTGCAACTGTGGGTGAAGTAGGTAACTCTGAATACGGTTTGATTAAGTTAGGTAAGGCTGGTGCTAAGCGCTGGCGTGGTATTCGCCCAACTGTACGTGGTGTTGCTATGAACCCTGTTGACCATCCACATGGTGGTGGTGAAGGTCGCACCTCTGGTGGTCGTCATCCAGTTACTCCTTGGGGTATTCCAACTAAGGGTTATAAAACTCGTAGCAATAAGCGTACCGACAACATGATCGTTCGTCGTCGGAACAAGAAGTAAGGGGACTAAAGAATGCCACGTTCGTTAAAAAAAGGCCCATTCGTTGATCATCATTTGATGAAAAAAGTTGAGACAGCGGTTGCGAACAATGATCGTAAACCTATTAAAACTTGGTCTCGACGCTCAATGATTCTACCTAATATGGTGGGCTTAACTATTGCTGTGCACAATGGTAAACAGCATATACCGGTATTGATTAATGATAATATGGTTGGTCACAAGCTAGGTGAGTTTGCGCTAACCCGTTCTTATCGCGGTCATATCGCTGATAAGAAGTCTAAATAAGAGGTAGATGATGGAAGTTGCAGCTCATTTACGCACCGCGCGTATATCACCTCAAAAGTGCCGTTTAGTGGCTGACCAAATCCGTGGTGAGCCTGTTGGTAAAGCACTCCAAATTCTAGCTTTCAGCCCCAAAAAGGGTGCGGCTATTATTAAGAAGGTTCTTGAATCAGCTATTGCGAATGCTGAGCATAACGAAGGCGCTGATGTAGACGAGTTATCTGTGAAAACGATTTTCGTCGACCAAGGACCAACTATGAAGCGTATTCAACCACGTGCTAAAGGCCGTGCGAATCGTATTCTAAAGCGCACTAGTCATATCACTATTAAAGTTAGTGATGAAAAAACTGCTAAGAAAGGCTGAGGTTAGAAATGGGTCAAAAAGTACATCCAACTGGTATCCGCCTCGGTATTGCGACAGATTGGCGCTCTAAATGGTATGCCGAAGGCAAAGACTACGCGAATTTCTTACATAAAGATTTAGAAGTTCGTGCTTTCTTAAAAACTAAATTAAAAGAAGCTTCTGTAAGCCGTATTCGTATTGAACGTCCAGCGAAATCAGCTTTCATTACTATTCATACTGCACGCCCTGGTGTAGTTATTGGTAAGAAGGGTGAGGACATTGAGCGTTTACGTGCTGATGTAGCCAGAATTTTAGACCTTCACGTGAATAACGTTAAGTTAAACATTGAAGAAATTCGTAAGCCTGAGCTAGATGCTCAATTAGTTGCTGAAAGTATAGCCAGTCAACTTGAGCGTCGTATTATGTTCCGCCGTGCTATGAAACGTGCGGTTAGTAATGCGATGAAGCTAGGTGCTTTGGGGATTAAAGTAGCTGTTGCAGGCCGTTTAAACGGTGTTGAAATTGCTCGTACAGAATGGTATCGCGAAGGTCGTGTACCGTTACATACTTTACGTGCTGATATCGATTATGCAACAGCAGAAGCCTTAACTACCTATGGCATTATCGGCGTCAAGGTCTGGATCTATAAAGGCGAAGTCTTTGATCTAGAGCAAAAGCAATCTAACGCTGGCAATTCTGGTAACAACAATACCAGAAAGAAAAAGTAATCGAGGTCAGAGATGTTACAGCCTAAAAGAACGAAATTCCGCAAGCAAATGAAAGGCCGCAACCGGGGTCTTGCGCTTGCTGGTTCTAAAGTAAGCTTTGGTGAGTTTGGCTTAAAAACATTAGAGCGTGGTCGTCTGACTGCGCGTCAGATTGAGTCTGCTCGCCGTGCTATCAACCGTTACGTACGCCGTGGTGGTAAAATCTGGATTCGTGTGTTCCCAGATAAACCTATCAGCAAAAAACCACTCGAAGTTCGTATGGGTAAAGGTAAAGGTAATGTGGAGTACTGGGTAGCCCAAGTACAACCCGGTAAAGTACTTTACGAAATTGAGGGTGTGGCAGAAGAAGTAGCTCGTGAAGCGTTTCGTTTAGCTTCTGCTAAATTGCCCATGAAAACAGCGTTTGTTTCCCGTCAGGTGATGTAATGAAAGCTACAGAATTAACTACTAAATCAGTCGCTGAGTTACAAACCGAGTTGACTGAAAATTTAACAGAGCAATTCAAATTGCGTATGCAACAGGCTTCTGGTCAATTGTCTCGCCCTTCGGAAGTGAAGCGTGTACGTCGTCAGATTGCCAGAATTAAAACAATCCTGGCACAAAAAGCACGGGCAGGTGAGTAACTATGAGCGAAGCACAAGTTGAAAAGGGTCTGATTGGACGTGTCGTTAGTGACAAAATGGATAAGTCCATTGTGGTATTATTAGAGCGTCAAATCCAACATCCACTGTATGGTAAGTTCATTAAGCGCTCCAAAAAATATCATGTGCATGATGAAAATAACGAGTGTGCAGTAGGTGACACTGTTATGTTCAAAGAATGCCGTCCATTGTCTAAAACTAAACATTGGACATTGGTTAAAATTGTTGAGCGTGCTGCGGACTAAACGTCGCACAGCGGAGAGTTAAGACATGATCCAGATGCAATCAATTCTGCAAGTTGCAGATAATAGTGGTGCACGTAAAGTTATGTGCATTAAAGTATTAGGTGGTTCGCATCGTCGTTATGCTAATATCGGCGACATCATTAAGGTTAGTATCAAAGATGCTAACCCACGTGGCCGTGTTAAAAAGGGCGATGTATACAATGCTGTGATCGTCAGAACTGCGAAAGGCGTGCGTCGCCCAGACGGTTCTGTGATTCGCTTTGATTCTAATGCTGCTGTTATTTTAAATAACAAATTAGAGCCAATCGGTACTCGTATCTTTGGACCAGTAACCCGTGAGTTACGTGGTGAGCGTTTTATGAAAATTATTTCATTGGCTCCTGAAGTACTGTAAGCGAGGTAAGACAATGAACAAGATTCGTAAAAACGACCGTGTAGTTGTAATTACCGGTAAAGACAAAGGCCGTCAAAGTACTGTATTACAAGTTTTCCCTAATGGTAAAGCTTTGGTACAAGGTGTTAACGTTGCTAAGAAACATCAAAAACCGAATCCTAATTTAGGTATTCAGGGTGGTGTTGTCGAGAAAGAGATGCCTATTCAAATTTCTAATTTGATGGTATTAAACCCTAAAACCAATAAGGGTGAACGTGTTGGATTTAAGATTCTGGACGATGGCAAAAAAGTCCGTGTATTCAAATCCAGCGGTGAGCGTGTAGACGCTTAAAAATCAGGTGAAACTTAAAACATGACAAGGTTGCAAGATTATTATCGGAATACTGTCGTTGCTGAGCTGACGAGCAAGTTCGGATACAAAAATGTAATGGAAGTCCCTAAAGTCACTAAAGTAACCCTTAATATGGGTCTGGGTGAGGCTGTAGGTGACAAGAAAGTAATTGAACACGCAGTTGCGGATATGGCGAAAATATCCGGTCAAAAGCCTGTTGTTACCTTATCTCGTAAGTCTATTGCAGGCTTTAAGATTCGGGATAACTGGCCTATCGGTTGTATGGTAACACTGCGTAGCGACGTCATGTATGAGTTCA
>JBDKGX010000032.1:0-25375 GCA_039797965.1 Pseudomonadota bacterium | reverse complement strand
CTTTGCTACTATCGCGGGGCTACCTCCTGAGTATGGGCTTTATACTGCAATGGTCACACCTATAGTGGCGGCTTTATTTGGTTCATCCTTGCATTTAGTTTCAGGCCCTACCACTGCTATTTCAATCGTAGTATTTTCAGCAGTCAGTAACTTTGCAGAACCCACGACTCCCGAATTTATCGAAGCGGCTCTAACGATTACCTTTTTAGCGGGCGTATATCAATTAGTATTTGCTATAGCACGTGCAGGTGTTTTAGTTAATTTCGTTTCACATACCGTGGTTATTGGTTTTACCGCTGGTGCTGCTATTTTAATTGCTACTAGCCAAATGAAAAATGTACTAGGTATTCAAATACCCTCTGGCGATACTTTTATTCATACGTGGTACTTGATTGTGACACAATTAAACGCTACGAATGGGGCTGTATTATTAATTGCTTTGATTACTATTGCGATTAGCTTAAGTATTAAAAAAATAGCACCACGTTTACCCCATATGTTAATAGCTATGATTATGGGCAGTATCGCGGCTTATTTTATTGGAGCAGCTGAGCATCACGTTAAATTAATCGGCACTATTAATGGCTCTTTACCTAGCTTATCGATTCCTGACTTTAACCCTAGTACTTTGAAAAAGTTAGCCCCTCAAGCCTTTGCGATTGCACTATTGGGTTTGATTGAAGCGGTATCCATTAGTCGTGCTATCGCCACCAAATCACATCAACGTATTGATAGCAATCAAGAGTTTTTCGGGCAGGGTATGTCAAATCTAGTAGGTAGCTTTTTCTCTAGCTATGCTGGCTCTGGCTCGTTTACTCGCTCTGGCGTGAACTATAGTGTGGGGGCGCAAACCCCTATTTCAGCTATTTTTGCTGCTATTTTCTTAGCTATTATCGTTTTACAAGTGGGTGATTTAATTGCGTACTTACCGATTGCAGCGATGGGGGGAGTTATTTTATTAGTAGCTTATAATTTAATTGATATAGAAGCCATTAAAAAAATTCTAGCTACTAGCAAAACTGAAACGGCTATTTTACTCACCACTTTTTTCGCTACCCTTTTCTTAGATTTAGAGTTTGCTATTTATATGGGAGTACTTTTATCTCTCATTTTATTCTTAGCACGTACTTCTATGCCTGATGTAGTCAGTATGGCTCCTGATCGTGATCCTGAAACTAACAAACGTACTTTAGTCAAAAATGCGGAGCGGTTTCATTTAGAAGAATGTCCTCAACTAAAAATCATTCGAATTGATATGTCAATTTATTTTGGCTCGTCTAATCATATTCAAAATCAGCTTTTTAAAATCAGCAGCCAAGGTCATAAACATATTTTGATCTTAGGGAGTAGTATTAATTTTATTGACCTCACAGGGGCTGAAATGTTGGAGCATGAGGCTGAGCGCTTAAAAGATGAAGGGGGCGGCTTATACTTTGCAGAGATCAAAGCCAAAGTCTGTGACTTTATTCGTAAAGGGCAATTCATGAACCATATTGGGCGTGAGTACTTTTTTGAGGAAAAGAAAGACGCCCTCCATAAAATTACCACCATTGCAATCGATCATTCGATTTGCCATACCTGCACTAAGCGCGTCTTCAACGAATGTGATGAAGCGCCTTTACTGCCTATTGAGCAGCCCCTTCAATGGCAGCCTAAGCCTACAACAGCTTAATATCCAACGTCATAGTAACGGGTGTGTTTAGCTCCCCTTTGGGAGCTAAACGATCTCGCTCAATGCTAACTTTCACACTATCACCTACATTAAAACTCGCTAACAGCGCTAATAAATCCGTCATCGTTTTAATAGGTTGATCATTAAGCTTTACTAATCGATCACCTGCTAACAAGCCTGCTTGAGCGGCTGCGCCCTTATTAGATACTTTTGTAACTTGTAAACCACGAGGGTCTGGTTCAAACCAAGCACCTAACTTACCTGTCGGAATTAAGTTATGGGGTTGAGTACTGAGTACTACATAGTCAAATTGCCCTAATGATTCATCGCCCGCATTTTGGGTCGCGACTGTCGCAATTTGTTGAGCAGGAATAGTACGCGCCATATCGTTGGGAATCCCCATACGATCACTAATGTGTCCCGATCCTGTAAAAATCATTAGACGATAACGAGGATTGGCTTGCAAAAACTCCACCGCATTAGCCGCCATGGTTTCATCCCAAATGCGTTGTACTAGTGCAAAATTTTCAAAGTGCCCTTCATTAGACCCTCGTACCCCATGCGCCATGAATACTTTGCGCAAACGCTGTAAATAGGAGCTTTCCGGTGGATTGATATGTTTAGGCAATTGAGCGCGCTCTGCTTCGGTAAGCGCTTCTAACCCGCCGTGAGCGACTTTTTGAGTCACCTCTACAGGTGCGTTTAAAGCTAAGACAGGAATACGATGTTCTTTTGCAAAAACTAAAATGGGGCGCAACATCCGGTAATCATAGCGCCAACGCTCATAGTACCCACTGCGCTTAAGCATTTCAGGCTCATCAATTCTGCCCGCTAAATAGGCATCAATCACGGGTTGGAAAGGCTGTTGGAACCACTCCACCCCAATCCCTATATTAGGATCACGATCATGCAGTGCTTTTAATAGTGCTAGCTGGTTTAAGTGGTGATCATAGCGATCATGAATTTCACCCACTAAAATGACCCGTTTAGTACTAAGGCGCTGCACCAACTCACTGAAGGGTAAAAGCTGTTTACCCGCTAAAGCATTAGGTGGCGAGGTTTGAATAAATTGTAATACTTCTGCTTGAGTGCGGTGATTCAGCGTGGCGGACGGCGCTGGCGACGCTAGTACTAACCCAATGCCTAGTAGCCCAATACGAATTAGCCGTTTAATCGAGTAGGTAGCATGAAAGCCAAGGGTTGATAATGACATAATGATTCAGCGTCCTGTAAATCCAATGCGTAAGAGATAGGTTATAATGAGTACTTTGACCATAAACTGGCTTGCATTTATAAAACTCAATTATCGATATCAAGCACTGTTAATAGTGATAATTGTATTGAGTTTGGGCGGCATAACACCAACACTTGCCGATCAAAAACCCACACTGCCCCTATTACACCATGACTTAACCGTCATTCCTGATTTGGCACAAGGGCAGTTAGTAGTTCATGATTCTATCACGCTACCCTCAGCATTAAAGCAACCATCCATAGTCTTTACACTCAATCGTCACATGACTGTAACTATTGACCAAACTATTTTGCAACCGGTTCAAAGTAATAGCGAATTTTCCGTTTATCGACTGAATATCACCGATTATTCCAAACCTCTACAGCTCAGTTATCAAGGCAAACTCAGCTCTACCCCTAATTGCAACTGGTTAAGCGAAACCTGTCGAATGCTTAATGACCAAGGATTGTATTTAGACCCTGCTAGCTACTGGTATGTGGATATGGAGCAAGTACTTCATACTTTTAAACTCCATGTGGAATTACCCACTGGCTGGCTTAGTGTGGCTCAAGGTATAAATCAAAAGACTACTTGGCAAGAATCCCAGCCCCAAACAGGGATTTATTTAGTAGCGGCTCCTTTTAAAGCTTATCACCGCACTCAAAAGGGCATTGAGTACAGTGTTTATTTACGTCACGACGATAAAGAGCTGGCTAACCGTTATTTAGACAGTAGCGCAAAACACCTACAAACCTTGCAAACGTTATTAGGGACATATCCTTATACAAAATTTGCCGTAGTAGAAAGTTTTTGGGAGACAGGGTGGAGTATGCCTTCCTTTACCTTATTAGGTTCGCAAGTTATGCGTTTGCCCTTTATTTTGAATAGTTCGTTACCCCATGAAATCGCTCATAATTGGTGGGGCAATAGTGTTTATATCAATACTGATTATGGTAATTGGTCAGAAGGCTTAACCGCTTACCTAACTGATCACTATCAAAGTATTTTGAGTGGTGATGATATTAATTATCGACGTAATCAACTCATTAAACTCAGTACTTATCTCACACAGTCTGCACCTACACCGTTAAGTACTTTTACTAGCCGTCACGATCAAGCTAGCCAAGCCCTCGGTTATAGTAAAAGCCTCATGTTATTTCACATGCTATACAAAGAGTTGGGCGAGGAAACTTTTTTAAAAGCATTACAAACTTTTTATCAGCGTTATTCATTTGATTACGCTACCTTTAAACAACTAGAGCAGGTATTTAGTGAAATCAGTCATCGTGATCTGAGTACTTTCTTTAAACAATGGCGTGACGATACAACACTGCCACAATTACAACTCACGGAGGCTAAAGTACTTGAACCTAAGCGCGTAAGTTTCACTATTAAACAAACTTTCCCTGCTTTTCATTATCCTCTGACGCTGCCTATCCTGATTAATAGTCGAAGTACTCGTCCTGAGTGGTCTACAGTCACACTAACAGCACCTGAGCAAACCTTTGTATTGAGTACTTTTAACACACCACACGATTTAATAGTCGATCCGTATTTTGATGTGTTGCGTTTGCCCCTAGCACAAGAAACTCCCCCTACTTTAGATTATTTTTTCAACTCTAATACTTCAGCCAAAACCATCGTCATTGCCCATCAGGCACGCCCTGAAATGCTCACAGCATGGAAAAATTTGGCTAAAGAATGGCCTAACTGGACTCTTCAATTAGACAATCAACCCATTCCTGAAGGCGATATTATTCTATTAGGTGGCGAAAGTGATTGGATTCCCAAACTCGTTGAACAAACCCAAGCCTTTGAACAGCTGAATCAGATCAATGATATGTTAGGGCGTGAAAATTATTTTTGTGGTCTACACACTTTAGCCTTGGTAATGCGTCTACAAGATCGCCAAGTACTATCCCTCTCAGCAGATCATGTTGAGGGTTTAAAGCGTTTAGTGGCTAAATTACCGCATTATGGTTCGTACAGTTATGCCTTATTTAATAGTACTAATGGCAATAATATTGCTAAAGGCTATTGGGATGTATTGGACTCACCTTTAAGAAAAGACTTAACGTCTAACTAACAGCGTCTAAGCCAGCTCATACCCAATCATAAGGAACGTCTATGCCATTAAGCGCTTGACAATTAACACTTCCATGCAAAACACCTAAACTGTACTGCAACTGAGCAGAAGCTTAACTTTAGTGTCATTTTAAAGACTCTGCTCGCCCACTGACTTTAGGTATAAACCCCATGAAACCTTATTTATATGCTTGGGCATTCTGTATGCTTGGTATAAGTGTTAATAGTTATGCTGATTTAGATAGCCCTGAGTTACAAGCCAAAGCAGGGCAAGCTGAAATGGATATGCTCTATGATATTACTAATGACAGCAAGGATTTGGAGGCTGCCAAACAATTCAATCAAATAACAGCGGGCGAAGGCTTATTAAGTATTGAGTTAAAGCCTAAACAACAGTTAGCCGAGTTTAATTTAACCCTTCCTAAAAATGAGCTCACTCATTTAAGTACTAGTCAATTAACTAAAGAAAATAGTGCGCTGGCTTTATGGAATAGCTTATTTAAGTTTACGCCCTCGCCTAGCTGTGCTTTAACTAAATATCACGTAGAATCACAGGTGACGCCCCCTCTCTCGACACCAAACCCTTCTAGTGCAGTGTCTATTAATTGGTCATTAAATTGTTCTGAGCTGAAATTAGTAAATAGTTTAGAGTTGAAAATGTTTACACCTCTTGCCCCAACATTGCATACTATCCACGCTGATTGGTTAACCCCAGATTTGATGGGTGCTAAAGTACTAACATTACCCACTCTGATAAGCTTTGATCAGGTCTCAAAAAAATAAACTTATATGTGAATAACTTACCATGCATTTTCATGGTCTATTCAGCTTAGTACTGGTAATCATTGAGCATTCATTAATAGTTAAAACCATAAGATTTTAGCGCTTAGACCCAGCACACGGTGTTATTACTATGCTAGTCAAAACATTACCTTTACGACAGGTATTAACTTTTTATTTCAAACAAATCTTGGTTCTAGGCTCACTAGCCTTTGGGATGTGGTTATTTGAGAGCTGGATGCGGACAGGAGAGCTGTGGCAAGGTAATTGGCACGCCTTATGGGTTTTAACGGTGGTATTTGTAGGGGTACAGCTTATTACTATTACCACACCCTTACTGATTTTGTTTAAAAAGCTACAAAAACTACCTTTATTTTATATTGCAGGTCTTATTTCGGGGCCGATTGGAGTCGTTTTATTTATTTGGGCGTTTACTTATCAGCCCTTTGATCTTTATGGGTATTTAATTTGGCCTCAAAGCGAACATATTATCGGTGCCTCCTTAGGGTTGGGGTTTGCACATAATTTAAGACGCTTTTTATTATTACAACGAACCCCACCTGCTAACGATCATCTCCCCCTATACAACAGGGATACCTATTAAACCTAGGCATCCCCTCTACGCTTAAAGCGTTTTAACCAAAGTCCGTACTTCATCTAAGCCCTTAAATAATCGCTCTCGAATTTGTGCATCATGGATTTGATCACTAAGGCGCAACATACTTGCTTCATCTTCAATAATAAAATAACTAGCGGCAATGCGGGCTGACATAAGCTCTCGTACTGCTGGACTTAGATGTTCTAACTCTTTTTCTGCTAATTGTAAAAATTGCTGAGCACCAAACCGTTGATCAAACAGATATTGCTCATTAGCGAGTCGAATTAACAACGCCACACGGTCATCAGTCGGCGTGTTAGGTATTTGTGCCAGTACTTGTTTAAAGTGAGCTGAATCAATAACTAAGGTAGGTGAACTAGTAGTATTAGCCTCTACCACTCCTAATGCTCCTTGTAATAACAACCGTTGCTCATCTTTTTCAGGCAAAGCTTGCATTGCTTTTGTAAGCTTTTCGCTAATAGTTTGAGCATTAGCGGCACTATTTTGCTTATTGGGCATGGACAGTAAGGAGTACACATAAAGCGCTCCTTGTTCATAAGCATCAGTTAGCGTATCAATAAAGACCATCCCCATACTCCACTGCGACTGACCAATTAATTGGGCTAAATAATCTTGGTCAACTAAATGTTGTGCAGTAGGGCGTTTAAAACGTGCATAAGTGAGATTAGCCTCCTCCAACTTCATCAGTACTTCATAACCACGGCCTTTATGGCTTTTCATTAATGGACTGCTTAACGCTTCGGGTGAGTGAGGATTAATAAAGCCCGTTGGAGACACAGTCGATTGTCCTTGAGCATTATTACTCCCATTAGCGGCGGCTAATTGTTCTGGATTTGCAATAGTCACAGCCGGTGCATCAGGTAATAATCCATGATCCATTAATGCTACTGCTTGATCCGTAAGGCTGACTTTACCATTATTATTATTGGCAATACCTTGTAAGAGCTGAGGATTAATCGTGAGTGCTTTGGTATCGCCATTCGTGCCTTTATCCACTACCGAAGTACTTTCCTCAGGTTTACCAAAGTGTGCCATTCCCCAATAAGTCCCGCCCCCAATCAGTACTACGCCTAAAGCTGCTACTAACCATATTTGCCATTGCTTACCATCCTTTACGCCTAGCCCTTTTAAAGCCATACGACGCAACTTTAAGCGCTCTTGATACTCAGCTTTAGCTAATGATTCGCGTACTTTTTGGGCTTGCTCTTGCGCAATACGTCGCCGCTCCTCCTCCATCACCGTTTTGAGACGAGAAGAATTGCTATAGCGCTCACCAATCACCCCGCACACATCACACATATCTAAGCGCCCTTTTACTTTGGGCTGCTCATGCCCACAGGCGGGGCATTTGTACATTTTAGGGGGACCATCGTCGTCACTAATAGACACTAATTGAATAGTAGGACGAACCTCACTGTGTACTTGGAGTTTGTTAAATTCTTGCTGGTAATGCTCGGCGGTTTCAAGATCAACCCCATCTAAAGCGGTATTAGAATTTTGCTCGAAAATCAAAGCCTCAGAGAGTTTAAACTCTAATTGTGAGCTTTTTTTACCTAATACGGTCATGAGTTTTTGCACTAACTCTGCGACTTTTAGGTCGGATGAATGACCCGTAACGACAAGATCGTAAAGCTGTTGTTGCTCTTGAGACATAATCGGCCTAGTTAAATTATTATTATTAATAGCATTATGCTTAATAGTTGGATGAGTATCAGGTTTTGAGTAGTGTGCTCATCAGTCCAGTACTAGCGAAGCGGGCAGTGGTTTAATCTTATCAACTACCCCTTAATATCTATTTGAGATTATAAAGTTTAATCACCATTTGACAATGCCTAACCTACAATCGGTCAGTCTGAGTACATTTACACTTTGGCTCAGGGACTAAGTCCACACCACCCTCACTCCAAGGATTGCAACGTCCGATACGCTTTAGCCCTAACCAGCTCCCTTTGAGAGCACCGTGTTTATCAATCGCCTCTAGGGTGTAATGTGAGCAAGTGGGATAAAAACGGCAATTATTACCCATGAGGGGACTTAAGACTAATTGATAACCCCGAATCAGGCTTTTAAGTATTCGTTTCAAGGTTGATATAACTGCTTAGGATCAATCATAGGTTCACTATCTATCACAACTTGCTCTCCCTCAATCTTATTATAAAAACACGAGCGTCGTCCGGTATGACAAGCAGGCCCTGTCTGGTCAACAATCACTAAAATCGTATCCGCATCACAATCAAAGCGTAGCTCTTTTAAGTATTGAACTTGCCCCGACTCCTCGCCTTTACGCCAAAATTTTTGACGAGAGCGTGACCAATAACACACGCGCCCTGTACTGAGGGTTTCTTCAATACTAGCGCGATTCATCCACGCCATCATCAGTACTTCGTGAGTATCAAATTGCTGGGCAATCGCGGGGATTAAACCATCATCATTATATTTTAATTGATCGAGGCTTTGGCTGAGTGAGGTCATTTAAATAATCTGTCCGGCAGTTTTACGGGTGTAACCTTTGGCGGCAAGTTTATCTAAGTACTGCTGCCAATAAGTAGCTTGGTTTTTACCAAGATCGTAAAGCAAATTCCAGTCATACAACCCACTATCGTGATTATCATCAAACACTAATTTCACTGCATACATACCGACAGGCTCAATGGCGGTGATGTTCACATTTTCTTTGCCAATTTGTAGGCGCTCTTGACCAGAACCGTGACCGCGCACTTCAGCTGAGGGCGAATACACCCGTAAGTACTCACAACTTAAGGTGTGCTCCTCACCCGTAGGCCAAGTAAGCACTAACTCACGGGATAATTGATTCAAGGTAATATCGGTCGGGGTCATAATCTGCCTCATAGACAACTAAGTACTCAGTATCATAATGATTTAACGTCAAAGTACTAGTTTCCTTAGGGAGTAGTTGGCTTTTTAAAAGAAAAAAGGGTGATTTAGCTCACCCTTTAGTTCACATATTGAGAGTTTATAGAATATACCGACTCAAATCCTCATCCTGCACCAACTCATCTAATGCATTACCAACATCCGAAGCTTTCACCTCAAACGTACCTGCACAATCGGGGGCATCGAACAATAGATTTTCCAATAAGCGCTCCATCACGGTGTGTAAGCGCCGCGCACCAATATTCTCAGTACGTTCATTCACTTCAAACGCAATCTCAGCAATACGTCGAATGGCATCTGGCGTAAAACTTAACTCTACCCCTTCGGTTTTGAGCAAACCTATATATTGCTCGGTTAACGATGCGGCAGGCTCGGTTAAAATCTTTTCAAAATCATCTGCACTTAACGCATCCATCTCCACCCGAATCGGCAAACGACCTTGTAGCTCAGGAATCAAATCCGAAGGCTTAGACACATGGAACGCACCAGAGGTAATAAAGAGAATATGATCGGTTTTGATCATGCCGTACTTAGTGTTGACCGTACAGCCCTCAATCAACGGTAACAAGTCACGCTGAACTCCCTCACGTGATACATCGGCACCACTGACCTTACCCTCACCACGTGCAATCTTGTCAATCTCGTCTAAGAACACAATTCCGTTTTGTTCCACTGCTTGTACAGCACGTTGTTTGAGTTCCTCTTCATTGACCAGTTTATGAGCTTCCTCATCAGCCAGTACTTTGAGTGCATCTTTAATGCGCATTTTGCGTTTGCGTTTGCGCTGTGAGCCAAGGTTTTGAAATAAGCCACTCAATTGGCTAGCCATATCCTCCATACCGGGGGGTGTCATAATCTCCACCGAGGCTCCCGCGACTGCGACCTCTAGCTCAATTTCTTTATCGTTTAAATCCCCTTCGCGTAATTTTTTGCGGAATTTTTGACGAGCCGTACTTTCTTCAGCACTGGGTTGTTTAGGAGTTTCATCACCAATAGTGAGCCAATCATTAGTACTAGTTTCTTTACGGGGAGGCGGTAATAAAATGTCTAAAATACGCTCCTCAGCCGCTTCCTCAGCCCGATAACGCACTTTAGCAACCTCTTGCTCACGCATCATCTTGACCGCTACATCGGCTAAATCCCGAATAATGCTATCCACCTCCTTACCGACGTAGCCTACTTCAGTAAATTTGGTAGCTTCGACTTTAATAAAAGGGGCATTAGCAAGACGAGCTAAACGGCGCGCAATCTCAGTTTTGCCTACCCCAGTGGGGCCAATCATGAGAATATTTTTAGGGGTCACTTCGTGGCGGAGGGTATTATCGAGCTGTTGACGACGCCAACGATTCCGTAACGCAATAGCGACTGAACGTTTCGCTTTTTGCTGTCCAATCACATGCTTATCTAATTCCTGCACAATCTCGCGTGGAGTCATAGTACTCATGGGCGGATTTCCTCAATGGTAATGTGATGATTGCTATAAATGCAGATATCCGCTGCAATATTTAAACCTTTTTCCACAATTTCACGCGCTGATAAATCAGTATTTTCAAGAAGTGCGCGAGCAGCCGACTGTGCAAAAGGCCCCCCTGAGCCGATGGCGATTAAGCTATTTTCCGGCTCAATCACATCGCCATTTCCAGTAATAATTAAGGAAGTATCTTTATCCGCCACCGCTAATAAAGCTTCTAAGCGGCGTAACATACGGTCGGTACGCCAGTCTTTAGCGAGGGCTACAGCTGCACGGGTGAGATTGCCATTGACACTTTGGAGTTTAGCTTCAAAACGCTCAAACAAAGTAAACGCATCTGCAGTGCCTCCCGCAAATCCGGCGATGACATTATTGTTGTATAAACGGCGTACTTTACGGGCATTACCTTTCATCACAGTATTGCCCATCGTGACTTGACCGTCACCCCCAATTGCCACCATACCATTGCGCCGTACACTTAGGATGGTTGTACCTCTAAACTGTTCCAAATCCTGCTCCAAATCTTTGTCAGGGAAAACTGTTTTATGGTGATCAGGATTGAAAAAATCAAGCCCTGATCCATAATTTGTTGACTATTTCGGCGCTTTGCGTGCAATCAGAGCTTTACTTTTGCGTTCAATTCAGGTTTACAATGCCACTCCTTGAGTTACGAGATAAGCGCTAGCGCTGCAAATAAACCAAAATGAGCGAAAATTTAGTGATCGTTGAGTCACCCGCTAAGGGCAAGACTATCGAGAAATATCTAGGAAAAGGCTTCACTGTCTTAGCCTCCTACGGTCACGTGCGTGATTTAATTCCTAAAGAAGGCGCAGTCGATCCTGACCAACAATACGCCATGCGTTATGAATTAATTGATCGCAATCAAAAGCATGTCGAAGCCATAGTAAAAGCACTCAAAAAAGCTGACACGCTTTATCTAGCGACTGACCCTGACCGCGAAGGGGAAGCCATTTCATGGCACTTATATGAAATCCTCAAGGAGCGTGGCGCACTCAAAGATAAGCAAGTCCATCGTGTCGTGTTTCACGAAATTACTAAAAAAGCGATTCAGGATGCTATTCAACAGCCCCGTGATTTAGCAATTCCACTGGTCGATGCTCAACAAGCCCGTCGCGCTTTGGACTACTTAGTAGGTTTTAATTTGTCTCCCCTACTCTGGCGCAAAATAAAACCCAGTCTTTCCGCAGGACGTGTACAAAGCCCAGCATTACGCTTAATTGTCGAGCGCGAAGAAGCAATCGAACGTTTTGTCAGTCGAGAGTACTGGACGATCACAGCGCTATCCTCGGCTGATAAAACACCATTCAATGCTCGTCTACACACGTTAAATAATAAGCGTGTTGAGCAATTTGACATTGCAACCGAACAGCAAGCTACAGAAGTCAAAGCTCAACTACTCAAAGCGGCGAAAGGTGAGCTACTCGTCACCCAAGTGGAAAAGAAAGAGCGGAAACGTTATCCCGCAGCACCTTTTACGACTTCAACGCTACAACAAGAAGCGGTGCGTAAGTTGTACTTCTCCTCTCAGCGAGCAATGCGTACTGCTCAACAACTGTATGAGGGAATTGATTTAGGTAGTGATGGTACGGTAGGTTTAATTACCTATATGCGTACTGACTCGGTGAGTTTAGCAGGTGAGGCGATTGCTGAATTACGAACTTTAATTGCGAACCGTTACGGTAAAGAGTACGTACCCGAATCACCACGCCAATACAAAACCAAATCCAAAAATGCTCAAGAAGCCCATGAGGCGATTCGTCCTACCTCTGCGATGCGTACTCCTGAGCAAGTTAAAGCGTTTTTGACGGAAGATCAGTTCAAACTATATGAGTTGATTTGGAAACGTGCAGTGGCGTGTCAAATGATTCACGCCACCATTGACACCATGTCAGTCAATCTCAATGCGGAGCCTGCCAGTTTCTTCCGTGCTACGGGATCGGTGGTGCGTCTTCCCGGCTTTTTATTAGTCTACGAAGAAGGTCTGGACGATCAGGCACAGGAAAAAGACTACCCCTTGCCGCCACTGGTGGAAGGGCAAAAGGTACCGCTACAAGATATTATTAACCAACAGCATTTTACTGAGCCACCCCCACGCTATTCCGAAGCCTCTTTGGTTAAAGCTTTAGAAGAGTTTGGTATTGGTCGCCCCTCCACTTACGCCAGTATTATTTCCACTTTGCAAGGGCGTGAATACGTCGAGCTTTCACAACGCCGTTTTATTCCCACTGACATTGGGCGCGTCGTGAATCGCTTTTTGACTGAACATTTTACCCAGTATGTGGATTACAGCTTTACCGCCAACCTTGAAGATCAGCTTGATGCCATTTCTCGTGGTGAAACGGCTTGGGTTCCGGTCATGGATGAGTTTTGGAAACCCTTCCACACTCTCGTCGATGAAAAAATGGAAACCGTCAATCGTAGCGATGTATTAAAACCCCGCGAATTAGGGACTGATCCTCGTACTGGCAAACCTGTCATTGCACGCATTGGACGCTTTGGTCCTATGGTACAAATCGGTAGCGTCGATGACGAAGACAAGCCAACCTTTGCTAGTCTACGCTCAGGAATGAAGATTGATACCTTGACGCTGGAAGAAGCCTTAGAGTTATTCCGCTTGCCACGTGAGCTCGGTGAAACGGCTGAAGGTGATAAAATTACCGTCGCAATTGGGCGTTTTGGCCCCTATGTGAAGTTTGCTAAAGACCAATTTGCCTCGCTGAAAAAGGACGATGACCCCTACACCATCACGCTAGAGCGTGCTTTAGAGCTGATTGTAGAAAAAAAAGCATCAGATGCAGCAAAGTTGATTAAAGATTTTGGCAAAGGCTTACAAATCGTCAAGGGTCGTTGGGGGCCTTTTGTAGTCAAAGGCAAAATCAAAGCACGCATTCCTAAAGATAAACTAGAAACCGTTGCCTATATGACGGAGGAAGAAGCCCAAGCTTTAATCACTGCGGCTACTCCGGAAAAGAAAACTCGCAAAAAAGCGGTGACTGCTGACGAAAGTACGCCTACTTCAGCAACTACTGAGGCAAAACCCAAAAGTACTCGTGCTAAAAAAGCTGTCAGTACTGAAGGCGAAACCAAACCTAAAAAGATTACTACCAAAAAAGCGACTAGTGACGCAGCCGAAACAAAAGCCGCAAAACCCAAAAGTACTCGTGCTAAAAAAGCTACTGAAACAAAGGCTGAGGATAAACCTGCTAAAAAGACCAGTACTACTAAAAAAAGTACTAGCCCCGTGAGTGACGACGAGGTTCCGTTTTAATTAATGGCGGTATTGACTGGCAATATTGAACAGGCACTTAAAGTTATCCAATCGGGAGGCATACTCGCCTACCCGACCGAAGCAGTATTTGGTTTAGGCTGTGATCCCAAACGTTTGGATGCTGTTGAGCGTATTTTGACTATTAAACAGCGCCCTGCTCATAAAGGTTTGATTCTGATTGCGTCTAGTTTTGAGCAATTAACCGAGTACTTAGCGCCTTTGGAACAAAGCATTTTAGATCGAGTACTTCCAACATGGCCTGATGCGATTACATGGGTATTGCCTACAAAACCTGAGGTGTCGTATTTACTGCGTGGTGAGCACGACACGATTGCGGTGCGAGTGAGTAAACATCCTACGGTGAAAGCCTTATGCGATGCGCTCAACCATCCGCTTGTATCGACTAGCGCCAATATTGCAGGTGAAGAACCGTTCCGTTCGGCTCAAGCTTTATATAATCAATTAGGTGAGTACTTAGATTTAGTACTCGATCAACCTTTAGGTGGACGTACTCAACCCTCGGAAATTCGTGAGGGTCTAAGCGGTGCGATATTGCGTCCTAGCTGAGTACTTTTAATGCGCTTTAATATTTTAAGTACTTGTTGTAATTGCTTGAGTGTTTGAGTTTTATTAGCTTCAGGATCATAACAATAGTGCTCAAAGTACTCAGCAAATTGTTGCAAAGGCTGGCTTAAATCAGGGCGTTTTGCGCTCACTTGTTTAATAAAGTCCCGCATAGTTTGTGCAGGGTTGCGTTGGAAGCCTTGTTTAGCGAGTACTTTATCGAATTGACTGACTAACGCTTGTTCAACTGTTAACTTCGGTTTTTTCCATAACCCTAGCCACACCGTCCAGATCAAAGCTAAACCACCGAACAAACCTAACAGGGCAAAAATTACATTTTTGACTGAAAAATCACCCAACCATTCACGTAATAAATTGCCTTGAGTGTCTTGATCGTAACCGACTATCCAACGTTGCCATTGATATTGCAGGTAATCTAACTGCTGGGTCAGGCTACTTAACCACGGTAAATTATTTTGCATCGCGCGAAAAGATTGATGCAATAAGCCTTCTTGTTGTTCTAGGAAAGAATCCAAACCTTCGGTAATCCGTGACGGCGCTACGGCTGTAGTGGGATCATATTCTGTCCAACCTATTTCGGGCTGCCAAATCTCTACCCATGCGTGAGCATCATATTGATGTACGGCTAAATACTTGCCTTGCTCGTTCCATTTACCACCTTGATAACCGACAACGACTCGCGCCGGAATCCCTACCGCTCGCATTAAAAACACAAAACTCCCCGCATAATGGGAGCAAAAGCCTTTACGTGAATCGAATAAGAACGCATCAATGGTATTTTGATCCCCTAATAAGGGGGGCGATAAGGTGTAATAAAACTCCTCACGCTTAAAGTGTCCTAAAATGAGTTGGATATACTGATCAACATTCTCACCACTTTCACGCCACCATTTTTGAGCCAGTTCATGAGTGCGAGGATCAGAGCCTAGCGGTAACTGAGAAGCTAAACGACGCAGGGTGTGTGAGAGTTTGAGGTCACGTACGCTTTGTGGGTAACTACTCGCTTTGATTAATATGGGGGCTTGATTAATGGAGTTTGCCATCACTCGATAGTCCGCCACGCGGCTGACCTCACCCTCGACATTCAGTGCGGGAGTAAGCGTAAATAGCCACGGTTGCCCGCTCGGTGCATACAGCGCTTCGTATTCAATCGGATCACCCCGCAATTCGACACTGCGACTATTTAAAGCATACTCGCCTTTGACTTGGTTTTTAAAATTAATAAAATCATAGTCTTCGGGTAATTGTTGCCATGTTTTACCATCAAAGTAGTTAAGCGTTAGTCCACGCCAATAGAGTTGTGATTGTTTAGGGCGAGTACTTTTAAAATTGACTCGAAAGGCTAGCTCCGTTGAGCGGGTTAAATCAGCAATATCGCCGGGGGTCATGCGCTCAGAAATCCCCGTTTTGGTTTGCCCCGGCATCATCGGTAATGACCACAAAGGCGGCAAACGCGGGGCTAGGAAAAACACAATGAGCATGAGCGGAGCAGCTTGTAAGAGCATTAAAGCCGCCAGCTTTAAATGCGAGCGCACCGTTTGTAGAGGATTGAGTACGGTAACGGAAGGTTGCACACCAATCAGCGCCCCCGTCAAAATAGTCATCCCTAAAATGCCGTATAAGCCTGCCAGCATTTCTTGAGTGTAGAGAAAATGCAGTGCGACCAGTAAGTACCCTAGAAAAATTACAATAATGGCATCACGAATCGTGAGTACTTCTAAAGACTTAAACGCAAAACCGAGTAATAGTACTGACAACATAATATCTAAGGAGGGGAATGGTAGCCCACTCATTACCAAGCCCCCTACGCCAATGGTCACTAATAAGGTTTTGACCAAAGAACTAGGTTGAGCAGAATACCCCTTAAGTACTCGTAAACGCCAAATGACGGCTGCCACCATAATAGGCATCAGCCACCACGGTAAATACATGATAAAAGGCAGCATTACTATGAATTGCGCAGCTAAAAGCCAAAGCATACCGCTATAACTAATGGTCTTATTCATAGGGTAATCCATGCAACGCTAACGCTTTTAAACACTGATCGCGATGACTATCACCGGTTGCTGGCTCTATTGTTTTACTTGGTAATTTCAAGCCAAAGGGGATTTGATTAGCACTAAATTCGAGTACTTGCGCACACAACGCACTTAAACGCCTTTCGGTACCAACAATATTTAATTGATTCCAATCCAACCATATCGCCGCACTGGCATAATCCACAAACGATTTGGTGTAAAGCTCTCCTGTTTGGGCGTACTTTGCCCAGTGAATGCGCTGAATAGGGTCGCCTGCTCGGTACCTCCGCATCTCATTGAAATCACTGCCACCCTCGGCAAGTACTTTACCTTCAATTTCAGCACTGCCATCACTCGCTAATGGTGTGTCTTGCTTGATCGGTTCGGGATAGACCAAACCTGTTAAATCAGGAGCAAAATACGACCATGCACGAGCTAAGCCTGTAGGGTAAGTAGTACTGATTTTGATACGTGGTGGGACAAAATAGCCACGCTTGGAAGCCAAATGCGACAAAGTAATTCGAGTACTTTGACAACTGGCTAGTTCAATGAGGATTTGATCTTGTTCAGGCCATTCGAGGACTAGATTCCAATGCGTGCGCGAGGGCATACGACTGATTTCTAACTCAATCACTGCTTTGCTATTAGCAAAACAGGGCTGAATGCGTAAAGCTTTAATCGTTACCCCCGCCATATTGCGATAGGTATACAACACATTTAAAACAAATAAGGCTAAGAGCCAAAAGCACACTACATAAATCAATGAGTTTTGGAAATTAATCCCCAAGATCATTAGTAAACTCAAGAGTACTAAGAGCGCTAAACCAGACAGGCTAGGAATAATAAAGATCGAACGTTGGGCAAAAGTATGTTGGTTTTTAGCGGGTAAGCGTTCATCCAGCCATATTTGCCAACGTTGCTCCCAAGCATTAGGCAGCAACACGACTGACTCCCACCACATCCACCTGTGATAACAGTAAGCGGGCTAAAGGTTCACCTTGCTCATGGCGACCGACCAAACGATGTCCGGCTACGGCTACAAATACCGCTTGCACATCTTCGGGTAATACATAACCACGCCCTTGTAATAGTGCCCAACTTTGTGAAGCACGTACCAAGGCTAATGCACCCCGCGGTGATAATCCCACTTGGCAACGCTCATGTTCACGCGTACACGCAATTAGACGTTGAATGTAATCCAACAATGGGTCAGTCATTTTGATTTGTGGTACTAAATTTTGTAAGGCTCGTAAGTGCTCCATACTCAACACGGGTTTAAGACTCGCTAATAATTGCCGCCCATTACGCCCTGCTAAGATTTCACGCTCGACTAAAGGATCAGGATAACCCAATGAAATACGCAATAAAAATCGGTCGAGTTGTGATTCGGGCAAATGGAAAGTACCCGATTGTGATTGAGGATTTTGAGTAGCAATAACAAAAAAGGGATGCGGCAAAGGATAGGTTTTGCCATCCACACTGATTTGCTTTTCCTCCATTGCCTCAAGTAGAGCACTTTGGGCTTTGGGAGTAGCACGATTGAGTTCATCGGCTAGGAATACTTGGCTAAATAAAGGGCCTTGATGGAATTGGAAAGTGGCATTCTTAGGGTCAAAAATAGAAGCACCAATCAAATCGGTGGGTAGTAAATCACTAGTAAATTGTACCCGTTTGTATTCTAAACCACAGGCTTGTGCTAGTGCATGTGCCAATGTGGTTTTACCCATCCCCGGTAAATCTTCAAGGAGTAGGTGTCCACCCGCTAGTAAACAACTTAAAGCTAAACGCACTGTATGGGCTTTGCCTAAAATAACTTGATTGAGGGCATCCAGTGTGGCGTTTAATAGTTTGGGGGATGGATTTGTCATACGTGACCTATGGGCATTAATTGACTAATACCTAGGGTAACGAATGCTTAGGGGAGTTGGCTAAAAATAGCGATGGTTGGTTTGAGAAGTCTTATTTTTACTAATTAAACAGGCAAAAGTACTTAGGAAATGTATCTCTCCGCACTCCCTAAGTATCCCAATAGTACTTATAAATACTTAGCGACCACCTGATCGTGCTAATACGTGCGTCACATTAGGTTTATTGGCTATTTCAGCCAACGCCATAGGGGTTTTACCGTCTGAATTCCAGGTATTCACTTGAGCACCACTACGTAATAGCATGGCAACAATTTGTGAGTGACCAAACCGTGAAGCATTATGCAAAGGCGTCCAGTTCTTTACAGTACGCGCGTTAGTATTAACCCCTTCACGTAATAATAATTGTACCGCTCCAACTTGACCATGGGCTGCTGCTGCATGTAAAGGTGTCTCGCCATACTCATTACTAGAGTTTGGGTTTGCCCCCATATTCAAAACATTTTCCATGAGGCTTACATTGCCCAACTCCGCTGCTCTAAATAAAATACTATTTAATTCACCTGCAGGACGTTGTGCTACAGGACGAGCAGGGGCAGGTTTACGGGCTTGAGGACGGGGTGGTTGATGACGGACTTGAGGACGCGCCTGAGGGTAGCGGCTTTGTGAGGCGTTAGCTGTGTCACTAATAGCGACTAAAGCACAAGTTGCACCTAAGGTAATAGCGCTAAATAACCTCCACATTGATGCGTGTGTTTTTTGACTATCCATGCTGAAAATGCCCTCCGTGAACATTAATGTTATATCGCTAGTCATGGGTCTATAGAAAACCTTTCTATACGCTTTCTAAATTAAGGATAGTTTATATATGACTAAGCGTCTGAAAATTCGCATGAATTGGATAATATTAATGCAGTGTTCAGCTTAAAAGCACCTAAAATACGGGCTTTAGATCAAATTAAAATGCTTAAAAACTATTATTATAAAACCATGAGTTTTTTAATGTATTTAGGATAGCGTTATACGTTTTGAATAAAAAATACCACTCAGACAGGACGCTTATACGCTCTTGGTAGTACTTGCTACCATGAACCAAATACTATTGATAATCACACTAATAATTTAACTAGGGCTATACCATATGACTCCAACAACACCAGCACCCACTAATCTTAACGACTACATGACTAGCGAATTTTTACTAGGTAACGTGGGCGCTCCCTTTTTGATTGGCTTAGCAGTCGGTTACTTTGCCAAAAAAATGTTGAGAACAGCGTTATTTATTGGCGGCGGTATCATCGTAGGGTTATTTGTCGCTGAGTACTATGGCTTTACCAAAGTCAGTGATGGTCACCTACAAGATGCCGCCAGTACGGCTGGGCAAATGGCTAAAACTTTCGGCGACTTTTTGATGGAGCGCTTATCACACATTACTAGTAAAGGCGTGAGTGCAGGTGCAGGCTTTTTGCTAGGTTTACGTTGGGGCTAATCCTAATAGAGGGGGTAGACACTGTAGTCTACCCTAACCATTCAACCGCTACTTCATCACTTACCGCCACGACGTTCGCGAGCAAAATCAAGCATCTGTTGAGTTGAGCGCAAGGCTTTCACTCGAATGTCTTCTTCGATATGGATTTCATTATTGCCTTTTTCAAGTACTTGCAAAATATTGTGCAAACCGTTCATAGCCATCCATGGACAATGCGCACAGCTTTTACAGGTCGCTCCTTCACCAGCGGTAGGGGCTGCAATAAACTCTTTATCGGGTGCAGCCTGTTTCATTTTGTAGAAAATGCCCTGATCAGTAGCCACGATAAAACGCTTATTCGGTAAAGTTTGCGCTGCTTTAATGATTTGTGTGGTTGAACCTACTGCATCTGCTAACTTGACGACTTCTTCAGGTGACTCGGGGTGAACTAAAATCGCCGCATCAGGGTACTTTTCGATTAAGTCTCCCAAAGCACGAAATTTAAACTCATCATGCACAATACAAGACCCTAGCCAACGCACCATGTCTACACCTGTGACACGCTCAATATAACTACCTAAGTGCCGATCAGGTGCCCACAATACTTTTTTACCTTCATCCCCCAGCCAACTGACCAGCTCCACAGCAATACTAGACGTCACCACATAGTCAGCCCGTGCTTTCACCGCAGCACTAGTATTGGAGTACACGACTACGGTGTGATCGGGGTATTGATCGCAAAACTTATAAAACTCATCCGCTGGACACCCCAAATCCAGCGAGCACTCTGCCTCTAAAGTGGGCATTAATACACGCTTTTCAGGATTAAGAATTTTGGCGGTTTCCCCCATAAAACGTACACCCGCTACAATTAATGTTTTCGCAGGGTGTTCATTACCAAACCGTGCCATATCTAAAGAGTCTGACACATAGCCGCCCGTTTCCTCAGCCAACTGTTGAATATCAGCATCTACATAGTAATGCGCCACAATGACTGCATCCTGCTCTTTAAGTTTTTGCGCAATTTTGGCTTTAACTTGTTGTTTTTGCTCTGGCGTATAATGGGGTTGTAAGGCTTCAATATGCGCTGTTACAGGGGTGTGAAAGTTGGGGATAATAGGCTTAGCCATTGCTGTGAATCCTTTAAACGGTGAGTTTAACTAAAACAATGTGAGTACTTTACTACCATGCACAAATTCTGCATGCAAAACACCGGAAATTTCCGCACTTTTGAACGTAGTTTTGCATAAGTGTACGTCAAACTCCTGAGTATCCGTCAAAACGTCTACTAGGTACTCTAACAATGAAAAATCATCGTTTTGCTCTCAAACTGGTCACACTTAGTTTTTTAATTTTACTACTATTTATTCCGCAAACTCTGTTAATGAGTTTGATTAGTGAACGAACCAGTTGGCGGCAATCAGCCTATGATAGCATTCAACAAAGCTGGCCTGGTTCACAAACACTTGCAGGCCCGATTCTTTCCATTCCCTATCAAGTCACTCATGTCATCAAGGAAACTATTAAGGATAAAGAGGGTACGGAACGCGAAATCAGTAAGCGTGAGATCGAAAGTAACGTATTACGTATTATTCCTAAAACCTTACAGGTCACTAGTACGCTGAATAGTGAGCTACGTTATCGGGGTATCTATGAAATACCTATCTACAGCAATCAACTTCAACTCAGTGGAACCTTTAGTTTTGAAGCCCTACAAGAGCTAGCTCAGCTTTATAAAGACAATGAGCTCACTCTGGGTACTAGCGAAATAGCTGTTCTAGTTTCAGACCAACGGGGAATTAATACGCCCTCTGCCTTGAGCTGGGGTAATAGTACTTATGTGTTTAAACCTAGCAATAATTTACCCAATAGTTCGGCGGGAATGCACGCGAAACTCGCTGATTTAGATCTAAAGACGCTCTCCAACGGTGTTCCCTTCAGTTTTCAGTTAGAGTTACGAGGGATGGCTAGCATGAACTATGCCTTATTAGCTGAAGCCAGTGAGGTGAAATTACATGCCAATTGGCCTCACCCAAAATTCATCGGTGAGTTACTCCCCGAAACACGTGCTATTTCCGATCAAGGCTTTGATGCTCAATGGAAAGCCACTTCATTTTCCTACAATGTTACTCAAAGCCTGAATGACTGTGCTCAAGGGCAATGTAGTAGTTTACTTAATCGCGCCGTGGGTTTTGAGCTGCTGCAACCCGTTGATGTCTATCAACAAGCCGAGCGCAGTGTGAAATATGCGATACTATTTATTATTCTGACCTTCGTAGCCCTGATCTTATTTGAGTTACTCAAACAGCTACGCATTCATCCTATTCAATATATTTTGGTGGGGTTAGCGTTGATTATATTTTATTTACTGCTCATCTCTCTTTCAGAACATTTCGATTTCCTAACGGCTTATGTAGTTGCTGTGGTGGCGAGTGTAGGCTTATTAACTGTTTATTTTGGCGCTATTTTGAAAAGTACTCGTTTAGGCTTGGGGTTAGGCGCTAGTCTGGCACTTTTGTACGGGGTGCTATACGGCATATTACAAGCTGAAGACAATGCATTGTTGTTAGGTAGTTTATTACTATTCGCCATGCTAGCGGTCTTAATGCTTAGCACACGACATTTTGATTGGTACGCTTTGGCAGCGTCTATGACCGATAGCAAAACATCCGAACCCACTAAACTCACCCACTCCTCAGCGGAATGAAACCATGTTTAAAGGGGTAGTAGGGCTTATTATAGTATTGTTGATAGGTAGTTATTATCTTCCTGAAACCTCGCCACGGGTCATCCCTGTGGCGGGAGCTACAGCTAAAGACTGGAATCCTAAATCCTTTTGGTATTACCCGTGGGGGCGCTCACGCACTCACAAAGGGATTGATATCTTTGCCCCTAAGGGTACTCCTGTATTAGCTAGTACTTCAGGTTGGGTGTGGCGAGTGGGATATGATGAAATGGGGGGTAACTTTGTGCTTATTATGGGATCAGGCTGGCGCTTTCATTATTTTGCTCACTTACAGAGTACTAGCGTCAATAGTGGACGTTGGGTCAGTGTAGGTAAGGTTATTGGTATGGTAGGTAACTCTGGGAATGCTCAAGGCAAAACACCTCATCTGCATTATCAGATTAATAATGTCATTCCTGATACTGCCCAAGCTGATGAGGCACCTGATGGGCAGTTAAAACCGTTTTACACTAATCCACAGACTTTTTTGCAACAGGCTGTGACGAAGTATTAGGCAAATTATTAGCTGACATAGGGTTCTCTGGTTTTTCAGAACTAGCAGGAGAAAAAAGCCCGTTCAACACCCAGACAATAGACCAAATTAAAATATTGGGAATTAAAGCACCTACAGTCCAAACTATCCATTCCTGCTCATTAATATTTTCAATTCGAAAACTTTTCGTCGCTAATATAAATAAGAATGGAATTAAAAGCCAAAGTGCAGAAATGGTATAAGCTAGCCGACGAAGGGTTTTACTGTCATGTTTTAATAATAAACGCAACCCAAAATAGATTAAGATTAATGCTAATACTGCTATTAGGATCAATATAAATTTCATTCTAACACTCCATTAACCAACCATATTGTTTATAAAAGTAACTTATTTTTTAGTAATCTTATTAATTGCTAAGCCACATAAAATTCTGAATAGCTTCTCAATAGATTTATATTATCAGCGTTAAATTAACCATTTATCAAATAAACGGTTTCGCTTGTATTTTCACTCTACATACATTCAAAACACCACACCTACAATCTCCTTAATCAATCAAGAACGGAAGCGCTCGGGTTTGCCTCAGCTTTTCATGGATTGATCTAATGTAAAGCAAATGAATAAAACGGAGAGTATTTTATTATGACAAACAATGTTTCAGCTACGTCAGGCTCAAGAAATGTAGGATGGACCAGCAACCCTCAAACCCGTCCTAGCTCTAACTCAAACGTTCAATGGGGTGCGAATTTCCAATTAGGTGGTAATTCACTCCAAAGTTTAATCGCATTACTGCAAACTTTATTATCTCAGTTATTAGCAAATCGCCCCACTGATGGAAGTAAACCTAATACACCCGTTAATCCTAATGTAAAACCTACTCCAAATAATGTTCCTACTGCTAATGGAGATAGTGCGACTACTGAGTTTGGCTCACCTGTTAGCTTAAATGTTTTAGCTAATGATACCGATAAAGACGGTGATACATTATCTATTAGCTCTTTCGATGCAACTAGTGCTAATGGAGGTACTGTAACAAAAGACGCTAGCGGTAATTTAGTATACACACCAAAAGCAGGTTTTACTGGTACTGATACTTTCAAATACACTGTAAGCGATGGTAAAGGTGGCACCTCTACTGCAACCGCTACTGTAACGGTAAAAGCAGAGCCTAACAAAGCTCCCGTAGCGGCTAATGATTCAGCTTCTACTCCTTATGGTACAGCAGCTACTTTAAATGTATTAGGTAATGATACTGATCCTAATGGTGATCCATTAAGCGTTCAATCATTTACTCAACCTACTAATGGTACCGTAACTCAAGGTACTGATGGCAAATTAGTATACACACCAAAAGCAGGTTTCACTGGTACTGATACCTTCACCTATACTGTAAGCGATGGTAAAGGTGGTACTGCTACTGGTACTGCAACCGTATCTGTAGGTGCTAAACCAAATTCAGCTCCTGTAGCGGGCAATGATTCAGTAACAACTGCTTACGGTCAAGCAGTTACTCCTAACCTATTAGGCAATGACACTGATGCCGATGGTGATACCTTATCTATCACTAAATTCAGTCAACCTGCCAATGGTACAGTGACTCAAGGTACTGATGGTAAATTAACCTATACACCAAAACCTGGCTTCTCTGGTACTGATACATTCCAATATCAAGTAAGCGATGGTAAAGGTGGTACTGCTACTGGTACTGCTACTGTCACTGTTGCTGGCAAACCAAATGCTGTTCCTGTAGCGGGTAATGATGCTGCTAATACTGCTTACAATACACCGGTATCTGTAAAAGTATTAGGTAATGACACTGACGCCGACGGTGATACTTTAAGCATCAGCTCTTTCGACGACAAAAGTGCTAATGGTGGTGCGGTAACAAAAGACGCTAGCGGTAACTTAGTTTACACACCAAAAGATGGCTTCTCTGGTACTGATACTTTCAAATACACTGTAAGCGATGGTAAAGGTGGTACTTCTACTGCAACTGCTACTGTCACCGTTGCGGCTAAGCCAAATGCTGCTCCTGTAGCGGGTAACGATGCTGCTGACACTGCTTACAATACACCCGTATCTGTAAAAGTATTAGGTAATGACACTGACGCCGACGGTGATACTTTAAGCATCAGCTCTTTCGACGACAAAAGTGCTAATGGTGGTGCGGTAACA
>JBDKGX010000031.1:0-25735 GCA_039797965.1 Pseudomonadota bacterium | reverse complement strand
TACCGATTCAACGTGAGGCACATACAGCGTATCCGTGTGTATTTGGTTCGTCCATGAAGGGGGCGTTACGCAGTCATGCCGAACAGTACTTAACAGATAACGAGGATAAAGATGCAGTTTTTGCTGTATTTGGAGCAGATAATCAAGCTGACAATACTTACGCAGGTGCTTTAATGGTGAGTGATGCACGGTTGGTATTGTTGCCGATCCGCTCCCTGACTTCACAGTTTAAATGGGTGACTTCTCCTTATGCTTTGCAGCGTTTGGCGGATGATTTGGCGCGGTTTAGTACGGGACTTAGTTTGAAATTGCCTTCAGATGTACTGACTGAAAATCAGGCATGGACAGCTCAAAAACAGCCTGAGGATTTATTTTTAGAAGAGTATCGTTTTAAAACTACTGTACAAGACGACCTGAGCACAGTTATCAAAGTACTCGCCAAACTGATGAAGCGTAAAACGGGAGTGGAGGAGCAATTAAAACAACAATTAGTAGTGGTGAGTGATGATATGTTTTCACATCTTGTCCAACATACCACCCCTGTCAATGCACATATTGCCATTGAATCAGACACTAAAGTCGTGAAGGGCGGGGCGCTATGGTACGAGGAAACTTTACCGCCCGAATCATTACTTTATGTGGGTTTAGCAGCGAATAAAGCGCGTAAGCAAGACTCCAAATTAGCCACAGCCGATGATGTTTTAGGTACGGTGACTGAGCTGTTTACAAAAACGCCGTGGCTTCAAATCGGTGGTAATGAAACAGTAGGTATGGGCTGGTGTGCAGTAAGTGTGTTGGAAGGGGCTAAAGCATGAACCAAACTATTCAACAGCAGCGTGCAGCATATGCGATGAAACGTGTTTTAGCGGCAGCCGAAGATAAAGAGATTCATAGCGAATACAAAAGCTATGCTTCTAGTTTACCTGCAATGATTCATACTAATGGTTTAGGACAAGCAGTGGCTTTCTTTAGGTCGAAAAGCGCATTTGATAAAGCTGAAGATAAAAGAAATAAAAAAGAAAAGGCTTATTGGCTGCTTTACTTAACTCTATCAGATTGGTTATGCACTCAAGAAACTAATACTAAAAAGACTATAAATAGCCAAAAATCTAAGCCTTTTAAAAATGAAGAGATGCCACGCCAACCTTATAGCGATTGTGATGATTTATTAGAAGGCATTACCACTAAGAACATGCATCACTACCGCCTTGCCCAAGCGGAAGCCCAAATGTTGATGGATTGGGTCAAGAAGTTTGCGAAGGCTTATATGACAGATGAAACGTCAGCCCAAAAGTCAGAAGGGCAAACAACATGAGTTTTCCTTTATACGATGTAATACAACAAGCAGAACCCCATTTAACTAATACTAGTCATTATGGGTTATGGTTTGAACGCTTTTTTAATCAGTACGATCGCGAAAATAGCAATGAACACAAACGTTGGCTAATTCTAGAACCTCATAAAGATAAAAAGAAAAACGAGGATGAGCCTAGGGGTAAAGCTTACTGGTTAAATACATTTGCAGGAAAAAAAACTCCTTCTCATAAGGAAGGAGAAAACGCACTACAACACTATACGGAAAATCAAATCGCATTGGTAAAAACGTATTTGAAGGGGCAATGTTTGACGTTCAAAGCCACTGGGCATTTCGTCACAGGTATGGGCAATCCACATCCTGTAGAAAATGGTTTTGCATGGCATCCCACTTTAGGCGTGCCGTACCTTACTGGCGCGGCGGTTAAGGGGTTAGTGCGTAGCTATTTAGAAAGTAACCTTGAGATTGACGACCCGCTAAAAAAGCAATTGTTATTAAGTTGGTTTGGCAGTACTAGCAAAGACCCAACCGAAAAAGATTATGAGGCTCAAGCAGGTACTTTGATTTTCTTTGATGCGATTCCTACTGAGCCAGTCACTTTAGGGGTGGACGTGATGACCCCACATATGGGTGATTGGTATGCTAAGGGTGCGAAAGAGCCTAATCAAGCCAATACCGTGCCTGCCGACTGGCACAATCCTATACCGATCACCTTTTTAGTGGCAAAAGAGATTAGTTTGTTATTTAGCTTTGCCTTACGTCCGTCAGCACCTCCGGCGGATAAAGAGGCTATCCAGTTGGATGACGTGGCTTATGTCTTAGAGCAGGCTTTGCTATACGCAGGAGCAGGGGGTAAAACGGCGACGGGGTATGGGCAAATGCAAAGTTTAGAGGCTATTGAAAAAGCTAAGCAGCAAGAAGCTTTAAAAAATGCTGAAGTGGTAGAGGGTTATTTAAAACGTAATCTGAAAAATAAAGCCTTAATCGTCGAGTACCAACGTAATCCTATCGCGACGCTAACCAATCAAGACAAAATTGCGGCGCTATTAGCACAGTTAGATAGTGCAACTCAGCAAAAACTAGCTAAGGGCGAGGGTGTGAAAATGAGGGTGTACGTAATGAATAAGGAAATTATTCAACTGGTTCTTTAGTGACTTGTGTAGTACTTCAAGGTATTGGAAACGATGAGTTGGGCTGTAATTTGGGATGTACTCGATAAAATCGGTATTGCTGCGGGTATTGTTGCGTTGATGGTGTCTATTTCGATTCGGGTTTATTTATGGCGTAAAGAGCAACGCGAGAATGATCTGATTGATATTCGTCTACAGTGTTTAGAGCCTGAGGTACTAATCACATTGCAAGGGCAAATACGACGTAAAAATTTAACTCGTGCTGAGGTGCAGGGGTTATTGGGTATTTTACCGATGAAAGAAAAGGGCAAACGTTATGATTTGCCTTATCTCAATCAAAAAGCGTTTTTTGACGCATTAGAAGAGGCTCAGGTAAGTGGTGATGTACACGAGTTAGTGATTAGATGTACAGCACCGGAGTTAGAGCAGTTTGATTTACCACGTTTGGAATCCATGTGAAGGTTTAATAATGCATAGATTAGTAACATTATTAGGAAAAGTGAAAGATCCTAAATTTTCTAACTACCAACCAGCAACTTATGATTTTGGCAATGGTAATAAATATTCTTCAAGCTTCTTTGGTTTAACTTTGCTCAAAGAGGTTAAACCCGATCATTTTATTGTGCTTGGGACAGCTGGAAGCATGTGGGACAATCTCATGCAAGAAGCTGGCTTATCGATAGAGGAAACACAACAACTACATGATTTAAGTCAAGCCGAGGCGGTGACAGAGGATTATTTAAAGAATTTTGTTTCCATACTTGAGTCTTATATTGGTACTAGATGTTCGCTAAAAATTATTCCCTATGGTCGCAATACTCAAGAACAAACCCAAATTCTGCATACGCTTATGGGAGACTTTGAAGATAATGATAAAGCTTCATTGGATGTAACACATGGGTTTAGGCATTTGCCTATGCTAGTACAGCAAAGTGCATTATTGCTACAAACATTGAAAAGCGTAAAAATTAATGGAATTTTTTACGGTGCATGGGATATGCGCGATAAAAATGGTATAGCACCTGTAATGCATTTAGATGGATTACTAGAGGTGGAGTGTTGGACAAAAGCCTTATATCGTTATGAGCAAAATGGTGATTATACGGCATTTCAGGAACCTTTAGAGCATGAAGAACTACCAAATGCTGCGCTACATGCTTTACAAAAGGCTGCTCATTATGAGCGTACTTTTAATCTAGTAGAGGCCGGAAAACAATTAGATGTTGTTAAAAGCCATTTGCCAAAAAAATTTAATGGTATTGGTGGGTTTTTCACAGAAAGTTTTAATCAACACATTACATGGTCTGATAATAAAAACTTACAAAAGCGTCAAAGTAAGTTAGCACATTTTTACTTGAGAAATAACGAGTTTGTACGGGCATGTATATTTGGGCTGGAGTCTTTTATCACTTCTTTGCTAGAGCCTAATGAGTTAAATGAGCAGCAAAATTTTTTAATACGAAAGGATGCAGTTGATGAGTTTAAAAAATTCAAGCATTCGCGAGGTACAGGAAGAAAACACTTGAAAAATGCATTCATGCAACTTAGTCGTATTCGCAATGCTTTAGCACATGGTACTGAGCCTAATGCAAATGTAGCATTAATTATGCAAGATTCGATGAAATTAAAAAATGAATTAGAAGGTCTATTCAATAAGTTAGATATTAAGCCATGACCACTTATTTTATTTCCCGTCATGCGGGGGCGATTGCTTGGGCAGCATCCGAAGGGTTTCGGGTAGATCAACAGTTGGCGCATTTGGATAGTGAGCGGATTCAAGCAGGGGATGTGGTACTGGGGACATTACCGATTAATTTGGTGGCGTCGGTCAATGCACGAGGGGCGCGATATTTTCATTTGACGTTGGAGTTGCCTGCTGAGTTGCGCGGGCAGGAGTTGACAGCGGAGTTGATGCGGCAGTATAGGGCGCGATTGGAGGAGTATCGAGCGCAACAGGTGATGAATGATACTGACAAACGGTAGTATTTTGGTTATGATGTGGATATTCCAGCTCTTTAACAATGTGTTTTGGATGAATTGCTCAAAATTTTACCACACCAGCTTTTTTGGAGGTAAAATTTCTGCTAAGGGTCTTTGTAAGTACTTGATTATAAAGCCCCGCCAGACACGAAGGGTTTGAATGACTGCCCTGTTTAAAAGGGATTAAGACTGTTCCTGATTAGCACATCCATAAAACTTATTCGGTTTGAATGACTGCCCTGTTTAAAAGGGATTAAGACCATATTTGTTGATCATTTTAACCGCTTTTTCTAAGTTTGAATGACTGCCCTGTTTAAAAGGGATTAAGACATTAGAGTATAATTTTAATCAACAGACTAGCCGGTTTGAATGACTGCCCTGTTTAAAAGGGATTAAGACAGAGCACTTTGCTCTTTATTCCAAAAATCAAATAGTTTGAATGACTGCCCTGTTTAAAAGGGATTAAGACTCAGAGTTCAGTTTAGAATCTGCATATAAACTTAGTTTGAATGACTGCCCTGTTTAAAAGGGATTAAGACAGATTTCCACTTTCCATCCAATCCAATGTTTTTAGTTTGAATGACTGCCCTGTTTAAAAGGGATTAAGACACTAGTAGGCTATAAAGTTAGGCTTGTTTAAAGGTTTGAATGACTGCCCTGTTTAAAAGGGATTAAGACATATCATTTTTGAGTTCAATCGAACTGATTGGTACCGTTTGAATGCCTACCCTGTTTAAAAGGGATTAAGACATCAATTGCTGATTCACAACTGACATTCCCAACTGTTTGAATGCCTACCCTGTTTAAAAGGGATTAAGACCTCCCATCGCTCATTTGTTTCATCAACAAATTGTTTGAATGCCTACCCTGTTTAAAAGGGATTAAGACCCCAGAACGAAGTAGGAATTTTGCTCTCAGCATGTTTGAATGCCTACCCTGTTTAAAAGGGATTAAGACAAATACCCTAACGCATACACCAAGAAAACCACGTTTGAATGCCTACCCTGTTTAAAAGGGATTAAGACTTCCCACTATTATTCCTCCGCCAAAGATTCCTGTTTGAATGCCTACCCTGTTTAAAAGGGATTAAGACAGCCATCTTTACTTGTATATACAGTATAATCAGTTTGAATGCCTACCCTGTTTAAAAGGGATTAAGACACAAACAAGACTATCACAATGATGTTCTTGATTTGTTTGAATGCCTACCCTGTTTAAAAGGGATTAAGACCTTTTTGCTCAGCCCCTGCTCTTCGAGCGGTTTGTTTGAATGCCTACCCTGTTTAAAAGGGATTAAGACAGCTAACCTGTACTCATAATCATCATCAAAAACCGTTTGAATGCCTACCCTGTTTAAAAGGGATTAAGATACTATGCTAACTGTATGTTATAATTAAGCTATTGTACTGCGCGAGTATCACTAATGTTAGCCAAGAACCTAATAGAATCTCATCTAACTGAACAGGATTACCTCGAAAGCGAAAAGCTCGCCACGGTACGCCATGAATATGTCGATGGTAAAGTCTACGCCATGGCTGGCAGCTCCCTACGACACAATGACATTGCCATGAATATTGCCTTTGCTCTGCGCTTAGCCGCTAAGGGAACCCCTTGTCGTGTCAATGTCTCGGACATTAAAGTCAAAGCCGAAAAAGCAAAATCTTATTACTACCCTGATGTCATGTTGAGCTGTGAGCGCGAAGCCTCTGAAAAACATTATGTGACCAGTCCCTGCTTGATTGTAGAGGTGACTTCCCCTTCAACAGAATGGAAAGATAGACACCAAAAAACAGTGGCTTACCAAAAGCTGGGCACTCTACAAGCCTATTGGATAGTGGAGCAAGATCGCTCACAAGTAACCGTATATTTTCGAGATCAACAAGATGAGTGGGATGTCGTGTTGTACGATCAAGAGCAGCAAACCATTGCTGTACCCTGTACAGAAGCTACTTTAACGCTAGCAGATATTTATGAAGGGATTGATAACGCCGCCATCAGTCTTTCAGAGTCACCATTATCAGATCAGTAGACTATCTAAAAATTATAAATCACACCAAGTACTTAGCCCATAATAAGCCAAGTACTTTATTAAACCTTATACAATCCTATGGCTAACAAACTTACTCATATTATCTAAGATTTCATTACCGCGTCTAAAGCCTAAACCACAGCCTTCCCACGCGAAAAATACACCTGCCTGATAAGTACGACCTTCGGCATCTTTCGCCATTTGAGCAAACTCTTGGTATACCGTGCGATAGCGATCATAGTCGCCACCGATACTATTCAGTACTTTACCCGCCGCATCCAAAATCGTGGTATTTGCACCCTCGCGCCCAAACATCTTTTTCGCCACTTGTTTTTTATCTTGCAAAGGCTGAAAACGAGTTTCTAATAAATACGGTGAGTCGGGGAATAGCTCATACAGTACTTTCATAATTCCTTTGCTTTGGAAAAGCAGGGTATAAGCAGGATTTAAAATCGTACCCACTTCATTACGAGTAACATCGTCTAAAATCCCGACAATACCATCATTTTGCAGGGCAATATCTTCCCACGGATATAATTTAAACCAATAATCAAAGCGTGTGCCTTCAGGATTAAAAATCCCTGTCTCCTCTTGAAAGGCGACTTCGTGCATATAACAAAAATCGGTTTGAAAACCGGCTTCACTGGCTATTTGCTGTAAGAATCGAGTAGTACTTTCATCCTCAGGGAGATTACTCATACACGAGAATAAAATATTTTGGTAATTATAATAATCATTAAAAGTACTGGGGTCTTCATCACCCGTGAGTATACGCTTAAAACTATTTCCAATCGCCTGATAAACATTATTAAATTGTTTATCTTCATTCATGCCATTGGCTTTTAGCAGCGCCCATTGAATTACTGAAGTTTCAAATAAACTTGTTGGGGTATCGGCATTAAACTCAATGAGTTTAATGGGTAAACCATCAATACCGCCTGCTAAATCAAATCGTCCATAAAGATGGCGATCATCATTTTCCCAGCTACGTTTAATGCTATTAATTAAATTAAAAGGAATATCTAGCTCGAAAAAGAGATCATTATCAATAACATGTTGAGCCGCCTCAACATACATATCATATAATTCATTCGCAGCGTTGTAATAGGCTTCTGCTTCAGCCTCAGTGACGGGCACGATTTCATTAGTAATATAGGCGGTACCGTCTGAATCGGTATGCCAATTCATGCCCACATCTTCCATCACCTGTTGACTGATCGGCTGGACTTTTTCAGTTTTAATCATGAATCAACCTCCTGCTGATCCGGCTGAAGTACTCCCCCCTGAGGAGCTGCTAGAGCTAGTATTGCCACCTCCAAAAAATCCACTACGAGGCTGTGAAGTACTAGGTTTAGTAACGCTATTATTAGCGGCGCTACCGGGAGTGCGAGTACTGCTCATAGTACTTTGCGCACGAGTATTTTGCTGTTGTTGGTGCTGTTGATAGTTGGAATTGCCCATCAGTTTATTAGCGATCATCCCGCCAATCAGCGCCCCCGCAGCAGAAGCTAAAATGGTTTCACCCAAACTTAAGCCCTGATTTTCGGCAACAGGTTTGGTGAGGGTGGAGGAGCCGTCTTCGACCCGTTTGGCTTCGGCTTCAGCAATTTTTTTCAACTCGTCTTCAGTTAACACCCGCTCTTTACCGTCTAGTCCAGTCACAATCGCTTTAGTACCTGAGCTAGAAGGGATTTTTTCAGTGAGTTGATAAGTATCAGGATTAGCGCCCGTTTGTTTGAGGAGCAGTACAAAGGTTTGCTCTTTATCGCTAGTGGCTTGAGAAATGGTTTCTTGTTTGGGTTTTTCGGGAGGAGTAGGGGGTTGATCACCGCCACAGCCTTGTAAGCTCAATACAATCACAGCGCCAATGCTACCTACCATCGAGTAGGAGGCAATTTTATTAATATAACGTGGCATCTCTATAAACTCCGTGGCTAAAGTTAATGCTAGAACCATAGTCAAAATAGCCGCGAAAAGCTACTAGGCTCGGGGCAGGTGGTGTTAACTGACGAAAAACCAATACTATGCAAGGGGCTTAAAATTGGAATTAAGTTTAAAAGTCATAATCAATCCACCAACTCAAACGTTGAGTCGGCGCAATTAATCGCTCTAAAAACGGTTCCCAAGAAAAGGTATTTTGATTACCCCAAATCGGGAAAAAGGTAGGAACATAACTACACGTAGCACTAACCATACCGAGAAGGGGATGACGCTGAGTAATGGTCAAAGGACTGTGTGCTTGTTGATCTAGGGCTTGATAAAAACCGATTTGATCAGGGAAAGCTTTGCGGCTAACAAAGCCATTATCGGCGATAAAGTACCCCGCATTTTCAGGCATAGACACGGGAATATTGAAACGGCACAACTCATCCGTTTTAGGCTGTGGATAGAAGGGGTGTGGAAACCACGCCATAGGAATAAAAGTACTGCCATGATTAGTTAATGTCGTGTGTGACCGTACGGTGCGCTCCATCAAACTCACCGTACGTTGTAAGGTAAAATCAAACCCTGCAAAGGTTTGGCGAGTACTCATCTGAATCTGTGAAGTACTTGGCGTTATATCCCACTGACAAAATTCAAGTACTTGCTTAGTTGTTAAATCACAGCGCCCAATGCCAATAATGCAGACTTCACTATCCGAGCCATTAGGTTGGCGCAACGGTGTCCAATTAAACGCATCAGGTATTCCCTGTCCATCAAACCAATTAAAGCTATCAGGATAGGTGGGTCCCGACAGTAAAGCGCCATGTTTAATATCCGTGACTTGATAAATATAGCCGCCCGTACAGTAGCGCGTCCCAAAACGCGCTTGATCTGCAACAGGGTCTAAAATATCGACGCTTAAAGAACGATTGGTGAGTGAGTACATACAAATAGCCTACTAGCGATTAAATAACAGTCGTTAAGTACTTTAAAGATTAGGGCGACGTTGGCGTAGCGCTTCGTATAAACAGACACCTGTTGCTACCGATACATTGAGACTGGAGACTTTTCCTAGCATAGGAATACTGATCAGAAAATCACAGTTTTCCTCGGTCAGGCGGCGAATACCTTGCCCTTCTGCACCCATCACCAAAGCAATCGCCCCAGTCAATTCAGCCGCATAGAGGTTTTTATTCGCTTTATCACTCGTACCCGTAATCCAAATCCCACGGTCACGTAACGTACTCATCGTCCGTGCCAAATTCGTCACACTCATAAACGGTACTAACTCGGCAGCACCTGAGGCTACTTTACGCACGGTGGGAGTTAAACCCACTGCATTATCGCGGGGTGCAATGACGGCATGCACACCTGCACCTTCGGCAGTACGTAGACAAGCTCCCAAATTATGCGGGTCAGTCACACCATCCAAAATCAATAAAAAGGGTGGTTCATCTAGTTTATCGAGTAAGTCGTATAAATCATTTTCATCGTACTCTTTAGCACTTTTGTACTCGGCGACAACTCCTTGGTGGCGATTATCACGTCCTGCCATTTCATCCAATTTATTGGGGTCAATCAGGGCGCAACTAATCCCAGCCGTTTTGAGTAAGGGTTGTAATTTGAGTAGGCGCTCATTGCGAGTGCGTTTGTCGATCCAAACGCGCACTAGATTTTCCGCATCGTGATTTAACGCACTTTCGACCGCGTTAATGCCGTAAATTAGGGATTTTGCCATGACTACTTTTTCTTTTTCCGAGCTTTTTTAGGGGAGGCGCTATCCTGTCCTTCGGGCAGTACAAAGTCAATTTTGCGCTCATCTAAATCGACTCGTGCAACTTGTACGGTGATAGGGTCACCTAAACCATATTTGCGCCCAGAGTTTTCACCCAACAAGCGATGGCGTACCGGATCAAAGCGATAGTAGTCACTCGTTAAAGCGGTAACATGTACTAAACCTTCCACGTAAATATCATTCAATGCCACAAATAAGCCAAAGCCTGTCACCGCTGAGATGACCCCTTCAAAAATTTCACCGACGTGCTCCTGCATATACTCGGTTTTAAGCCATGCAATAACATCGCGGGTAGCATCGTCCGCACGACGCTCAGTCATCGAGCAGTGTTCGCCTAATACCAACATGGAGGCAAAGTCATAAGGGTAATTTTCAGCCGTACCCCCGCGCAGGACATGGCGAATGGCACGATGAACGAGTAAATCAGGGTAACGCCGAATCGGTGAAGTAAAATGAGCATAATGACTTTGTGCCAAGCCAAAATGCCCAATTATTTCGGGGCTATAACGGGCTTGTGAAAGAGAACGCAATAAAACCGTCTGAATCACATGGCGATCAGGTCGCTCCTGAATAATTTCCATCACCTTAGCATAGTCCGCAGGCTCTGGATCATCGCCGCCTCCCAGTGATAAACCCACACCCGATAAGTACTCACGTAAAGTACTAATTTTTTCAGGGTCAGGCTTATCATGAATACGATGTAGAGACGGGATTTTGTGCTGATCTAAAAATTTAGCCGCACACACATTGGCAGCAATCATGCATTCTTCAATCAGTTTATGCGCTTCATTACGTTGCAAGGGCACAATGGATTCAATTTTGCGATCCGCACCAAAAATAATCGTGGTTTCATTGGTTTCAAAATCAATCGCACCTCGTTCATCCCGTGCTTCACGTAGTACTTGGTATAAGTTATAAAGCTCATCGAGGGGATTGAGTAGGGCAGAGTACTCCGAACGAATAATGGGGTCTCGATCAACAACGATTTTAGCCATTTTGGTATAGGTCAAACGGGCTTTAGAGTGCATCACGGCTTCATGAAAACGATAGTCAGAAATGACACCTTTTTCATCCACATGCATCTCACACACCATACATAAACGGTCGACCTGAGGATTTAAGGAGCACAAACCATTAGATAAAATTTCCGGCAGCATCGGAATAACTTTACCGGGGAAGTAAACCGAAGTACCTCTTAAGCGGGCTTCTTTATCAATGGCTTTATCATTACGGACATAATGCGCCACATCGGCAATCGCCACCCATAAGCGCCAGCCCATACCTTCACGTTCGCAATACACCGCATCATCAAAGTCTTTAGCGTCTTCACCGTCAATCGTGACCAATGCCATTGCCGTCAAATCCAAACGCCCTTGTTTTGCATCAATAGGCACTTCATACCCAAATTGATCCGCACGTTCAATCACGGCTTGAGGCCATTCAAAGGGTAGTTCATGGCTACGAATGGCAATATCAATTTCCATCCCCGGAGCCATGTGATCCCCTAAGATTTCAACAATTTTACCCAAAGGGCCTGAGCGTCTGGTGGGTTGCTCAATAATAGCAGCCACCACAATCTGCCCCTCTCGTGCCTCACCTAAAGCATCGGGCGGGATAATAATATTGTGAGCAATTCGTGAGTTATCGGGTGCTACATAATGTAAGCCACGCTCATTAAATAGGCGTCCTACGACTTGTTCTGTTCCACGCTCAAGTACTTCTACTACAGCCCCTTCGCGGCGACCTTTGGGGTCTAGTCCCCGTACACTGGCTAAAATACGGTCGCCATGCAGTAAAGAGGTCATTTGTTTGGCATGCAAAAACAGATCAGGCGAGCCGTCATCGGGTTGTAAAAAGCCAAATCCTTCGGGATGCCCAATCACGCGCCCTGCAATCAGATCAGCACGATTAACAGGTAAATATTGTTTGCGTCGATTAAAGAGGATTTGACCATCGCGTTCCATGGCTCGCAAACGTTTTTTTAAAGCCTCTAAATCATCCTCGTCTCGTAAACCTAAAGCTTCCGCTAGAGGCTGGAATTCTAAGGGTTTGGGGTTGTCTTGCAGTACTTTAAGGATTAAATCGCGACTGGGAATAGGTTTTTCGTATTTTTCAGATTCAGTTTGAAAATGGGGATCATTAAGTTTCATGTTATGTCCTTATTAATTATTAATGTTATGAGGGCTTTGAAATATGCCCTAATGGCATGACAGAACACGAGGTTACAGCCTAAAGTGGTTAAATAAAAAAAGGTCTGTAAGCTGGTGTTCTGTACAGATAAAGTAGAAATGACACAAGCCCTATTGTGAGCATCAACTTAAGCATAACAAAGTTTGGCACATTATAATAATCAACATTTGCACTTAAATCTTGCCAGTGGATAGTTTTTTAGATTGAGAGCTAGTGAGTCGTTAGACTGGCATCCACGGTATATTTTGTCTAGCCCTTAAACCAATAAAGCATTTGACAATGCCCATAAGACTCCTTAAGATCTTGCATCTTAATACGCTATGACGTCGTTATAGTGTCTTAAGCCGACGTGGCGGAATTGGTAGACGCGCTAGTTTCAGGTATTAGTGGGGCGACCCGTGGAAGTTCGAGTCTTCTCGTCGGCACTTATTCAAATCCTAATCATTAGGTCTCAAAAGCCTTAAACTCATCTCGATTAAGGCTTTTTCTGTTTTACCAGTCGATACTTTCTCATTTTAAGTGACTGTTACGTTTATACCACTGACCTAAAAAACCTCTAAGCACCCCAGCAGTCGGAATGCTTACCCACATAATAAAAGCAGTTAACTCTAAAATACTGCCATGTAGTGTATGCATTGTATTAACTACTAACATCACGATAAAAACCAAAACCATATTGATCAAGGTAAGTTTCACCACCGGTAAGCGTTGACCTGTAGCTATGCGATAGGTTTTATGAGGTAAGCTGAAAATGATTAAGCTGGGTGCCAATGCGACTGATAATAAAATAATAATTACAAAAAACAGAATAAACATTTATTTTCATCCTACTTAGCGTCACAATAAAATCTACTAATTGGGGGGAGTGTTGCTATAATCATACGGCAAGACAGTTCCAGTGGCTGCCCATTGCTTGCGATAACATTAAATATGGCGTTTAATCGAGTGATCATAATTACTTAATGAGGCTTCACCACTATAGTAGCGCTTTGACTACTATTATGCGTAGCTATGCGTTGAAATTATGCAATGTAATGCTGTTTACTCCGTTCTAGTCATACGGTTTCGTGATTCCCTTTAGAGAAATTAGGTCAACTCTATGAAAGTAAATAAATTTTTTTGCTCAGCGTTTTTAGCGCTGTTAGGTTTTTCAGCCACTGCGCAAGCAGCCTCTTTATTAACAGCTTCTGCCGAGCGTGCGACAGCAGGTGAGCGCCCTGCTACAGCCAGTATTGCTAATGTAGTAGTACGCGCTGTTAATAAAAATGACCTTAATTATTTAGATAGTTGTATGCGTGACCTGAATATTCCGCAAGGTGCCTATGAGCGTTTATTTCGGGTGGTACAGTTACCACGCTTACGCAATGGACAGCTATGGTACTTTGTGCGTCCGGCTCTGAATCCTTACTGCCAAGCCTTTTATGATGCTAATGGTTTTCGTCATTGGTTAGTGAGTACTACAGGAGCGGCTGGTGCTGTAAATGCGGGGGCGTATCAAGTGCGCTACACCGGTTTAGCCAGTGATTTTCGTGTATTTAATACTTTAACTAATGGGTATTATGATATTGCAGCCAGTAATTGTACGGCAGCTGAGTGTTTCAATACGCAATTAAAATATGTTGGTAATCGTTATGCGGCTGCACAATGCAGTGAAACTCGTTTCTCTGGTGGCAGTGGTAATGATGTCGAAACCGTTGTAGCTTGTCGCTCACGCTGATCAACCGATTTAGCCTAAAGTACTCGATCTTCAATGTAAGTTTTAATGAAATTAACAGAGAAAATACGAGTACTTTGGATTGAAAAGTAGAAAAGTGAGTTAGCCGAAATAAATTTGCCCTGTAGGGTAGCGAACTTTAGGTGCACTATTCATTGCCAAAAAAATGCCTAAAGACAAAGGGCCTACCCGCCCAATAAACATTAATAACATTATAATAAACCGTTCAAAGTCATTCAGGCTGGCTGTGATCCCTAGTGAAGCACCAACCGTAGCTAAGGCAGAGGTTGCCTCAAAAAATAGTGCTACTATTTGCCCATCACTAGAAAGAGACAGTAGAAATACAGCTAACATCAATACGACTAAAGTAGTTACTGTGAGTGCTAGTACTTTTTGAACTTGGTCTTGGCTAATACTGCGCCCAAAAATATGAATCCAACGATTTCTTTTAAAAAAGGCAACCGCCGATAGAATAAGTACTATGAAAGTAGTGACTTTTAATCCCCCCGCCATAGAAGTACTCCCCCCACCGATCAGCATTAGCATGATAAACATTAAAATAGTAGAGTCATGCATTCCGGCTAGGTCAATACTATTAAAGCCTCCGCTGCGACTAATCACCATCTGAAACCAACTAGCGCCTACTTTGGCACTAGTACTGTCTAGAGCACCTAATGTTTTAGGGTTAGTCCACTCTAGAGCCGCAAAAACACTGACTGACACTATCAAAATAATACCTGTACCTACCAACATTAGTTTGGTGTGTAAGGTAAAGCGTTGCCAACGACGTTGATTCCAAATATCAGCAATAACGCTATAACCAACCCCGCCTAGGATGACTAACAAAGGAATAGTAATGTTAATAATAGGATTAGCTACAAAAGGCATCATGCTATTAGGATATAAAGCAAAACCGCCATTCGTAAAAGCCGAAACGCTGTGAAATAACGCAAACCAAGCCCCCGTTGCCCAGCCTAACTCTGGAATAAACACCGAGCATAAAATTAAAGCACCAATCCCTTGGCAAATTAAAACGACTTTTAAAATAATCCAAGTCAATTTCAGTAATGAGTTAATAGACGTTTGATTAAGGTCTTCACGTAAAAAGGCATGTTGAGCGGTTCCAATTTGAAAACCCAGCATCGACAGAATTAACACGGCAAACGTCATAATGCCAATTCCGCCTAACTCCAATAGTATTAATAAAATACCTTGTCCCCAGATCGTAAATTGTGAGCCAGTATCAACCACACCTAATCCTGTTACCGTGACCGCAGAGGTAGCAGTAAATAAGGCATCACGCCATGCAATAGGTTGAGTATTACTAAAAGGGAGTTTAAGTAGCAAAGTACCCAGTACAATCAAACTTAAATATAAGGTAGCCAGTACGGCAGAGGGGGGGAGTTTGATGACTTTAAACGAACGTAACCATGGTAAACGCATAGTAGATTAAGTACTTGTAAGTTATTGAAGGCTATCACTAAAAGCGCGTAAATCTGAACGTCGCCCTAGTACCATGAGTTTATCATCGGCTTGCAAGACAAAATCATCTTGTAAGCAGTCAATATAGCTAGTACCTCGCATTAAGCCCAAACAACGTAAATTAAAACTTTTATGCAGCTCTAAACTACCTAAGGTAGCAGGTTTGGTATTAGGTACTTCATAAGCATAAATGTGATAACCGTTACCTAAACTCATATAGTCTTGAATAGATGGATTGTGCAGCATTTGTGCGGCTCGCTTGCCCACGATTTCTTCTGGGTGGATGATTTTATCGACGCCCATTTTATTGAGAATACGATGGTGAGTACGCGTGAGTGCCTTCACCCAAATGCTTTTAGCCCCTAGTACTTTAGCATTCATAGTACACAATAAATTGGCTTCCAAATCCTCGCCAATCGCAATGACCACAATATCATAACGACCCAAGCCTACATCCTGCATCGCCGCTTCATCTTGCGCATCAGCAATAACCGCTTCTGGAATTTGATCCGCAATACGACTGACCCGTTTCTCATCAATATCAATGCCTAATACGTGATCTCCAAAACGAGCTAGCTCCAGCGCAATCGTACTACCAAACGTACCCAGTCCAATCACTGCAAAACTTCGTGCCATAATCATCTCGATTGTTATATACAATTAAAATTTAGAGATTAGTGTAGCAGCGTTAAAGGTGAAGCAAAGTACAAAGACGATAGGAGCTAGGCTAAAGAGTTACAAAGTACTAACGACCTAATAACATACTGGGGTTCTGTGGGTGTTTAGGTAAGCAAAGTACTTTAGGTGTATCATGTTCAGTTGTTTTGAGAAGCATCTATGACACCACCAAAGCACTATTATTTGGGTGCCCCCTTATGGGCATTACCTGCATGGAAGGGTACTTTATTTACCGCTAATGCCAAACCTGCCGAATTTCTAGAACAATATGCGGAACACTTTAATGCAGTTGAAGGTAATACTACTTTCTATGCCACCCCTTCTGAAGCCAATGTGGATCGCTGGCTACATTCCACGCCAGACATTTTTCGGTTTAGTTTTAAATTTCCCAAAGACATTACTCACAAAGCTCATTTAGTGAATGTAACTGAGGCGACAAATGCTTTTCTTAAGCGCTTAGCCCCTTTAGGTCAACGCTTACACTATATGATTCAACTACCGGCGAGTTTTAAGCCTGCTGAGTTACCAAAGCTAGAAGCGTTTATAAAACAATTGCCTACTGAATATACGTATGCAGTCGAAGTACGACATCCTGAGTTTTTTACTAAAGCCCCCCAACGCCAAGCATTGAATGAAGTGCTGGCTCATCTAAAAGTAGATCGAGTGATTTTTGATAGTCGTGCTGTGCATGCAGCACCCAAAATAGATCAGGCAACGGAAGAGGCACAACTTAAAAAGCCACGTTTGCCAGTCCAGCTAGATACCACCGCCTTGCAACCGATGCTCCGACATATAGGTCATCCTATCCAAACCGATAATGAACCTTGGTTATTACCATGGGTGGCGCAGACCGCCCGTTGGATTCAGGAGGGGAAAACCCCCTTTATTTATTTACATACACCTAGCAATGTGGGAGTACCTGAGGTCGCTCAATGGTTTCAAGAGCAAGTGAATCAACGGCTTTCTCTGCAACAAGAAACCTGAGTTTTGGCTTGTCAAGAGTAAAGATTAAAACAATCATGCTTTAGAGTTGTTTGGCTCAACGCATTCTGATAACATCACGCGCCTTTAGAGTATCAGATTCGCATTTTGGAGATGTCCCATGGCTCGTGTATGCCAGGTAACAGGTAAGCGTCCTATCGTTGGCAACAACGTATCGCACGCGAACAACAAAACTAAACGCCGTTTTCTGCCCAACTTGCATACGCATCGTTTTTGGGTAGAAAGCGAAGATCGCTTTGTCAGCTTACGCGTTTCTGCCAATGGCATGCGTACTATTGACAAAAAAGGTATCGACACCGTGCTCGCCGAAATTCGTGCGCGCGGCGAAAAAGTCTAACAACGGGAGTAGATCAACATGGCCAAGAAAGGCGGACGTGAGAAAATTAAACTAGTATCAACAGCAGATACTGGCTATTTCTACACCACAACTAAAAATAAACGTACTACTCCAGAAAAATTGGAGTTTAGTAAATACGATCCAGTGGTTCGTAAGCACGTTGCATTTAAAGAAGCCAAAATTAAGTAATTGAGTTGGCGGATCAGGTTTTATAAAGCTCGGCATGACCGAGCTTTTTTATAGGTACTATATTCATAGCAGCCTAATTAGACTAAACCTCGTGTTCATGAGGTAAATCATTTTTGTTTCTAGCGTGCTTTGCTATATTTTTTATACAAACCTAACTACCCACTAGGGTGGTCGAATCTAATGAATCATTAAACCAATACTCAAGAGGGAAACGCCATGCTGGTGTGGGTAATAATAGGGATTATTGCAGCATTAATGATATTACCTGTTCTCATTGGACTCATGTTGTCGCCACACTCACGTACAACACGTGTTGAGTTAGTACGTGCTCCTGTGGATCAAGTATGGGAGTCTTTGGCAGATTTAGCGCGACACACAGAGTGGCGTAGTGACTTAAAAAGTGTACAACTCAAAGATGACGATCAGGGTTTACGTTGGATTGAGCACTCTAAAAACTTGGGTAAGTTAACGGTGCGCAAAGTTAAAGAAGTCCCGCAAAAAGAAATTACGATGAGCTATCAACGCGGTAAAGGCTTTAAAGGTACTCGCCAAGCGCTATTAGCAGGTGTGCCCGGAGGGACTCGTGTTACCTTCACTGAGTCGCGAGATATTCGTAATCCTATTACTCGTCTACGTAACCAATTCGGTGCCAAGCTTGATAATCAGTTGAATCAGTACATTAGTGAATTAAAAAATAAGTACTCCGCTAAACCGATCACTCAAACGAACAGTTAAAGGCAATAGCCTGCATATCATCGCGTGATAAATTGAGTTGTTGCGCGAGAGTACTTAATGTCATCAGTCTGGTGGGATGTAGCCAGTCAGAGGCTAATTCAGCTAAGGGGTATAATACAAAAGGATAACGCTCAATATCTTTGTGAGCTATTTGAGTCCCTTCATATAGCAGCAAATCAGCATCCACTGTGCGAGCCGTAAAACCTTGTTGATTAATACGACCTAATTGCTGCTCAATTTGCTTTAAGTATTCAACCAGTTGCTCAGGTGTATAGTGAGTCTTAAAGCCCACTACTAAATTAATAAAATCATCTCCCACAAAGCCCACGGCTTTGGTCTGATAGACCGTTGAATATTGCAATATACCAAACTGGTTTTCGAGTACTTTGAGTAAAGTGCATAGATTTTTATGAGGCTCGATGTTGCTGCCTAAACCTAAATACACTTGATGAAGTACTAAACTCATGGGCGTACCCCTCGCTCTATTTGTACCCCCACTTCGCTAGAGCCTTTTACTGCACCGGGTTTTCCCACCGTAACTCGAATCCACGGCATATTAAAAGTACTAATCAAGTGTTGGGCAATGGTTTCGGCTAAGCGCTCAACGAGGTCAAAATGTTGTGATTCTACTAAAGCAACTACCTGTTTAGCGGCTGTTTTGTAGTTTAAGGTATCTTCAATATGGTCACTACCAGCAGGAATACGATTATCCCACGCCATTTCTAAATCCACGCGGATCTGCTGGCGAATACGCTTTTCCCACTCATAAATACCAATACGGGCGGGGATTTTTAAATCTTTTACATACACAATATCCATAAGTACTCCAGACTAATGAGGGCAGGGCAATATCATAGCGTAAAATGGGCTGGGTCAGCAGAGTGGGTTTAGCGAGTGCTTTAGTCAAATTATTGCAACACTCATGGTAATTTGAAAGTTGTTAACCATCATGCCTATGCCCTGCCAGTACTGTAGACCATTCTGCTAATGATTGAGCAAACCGCTGTGATAAAGGATCATTATGTTTTTGAACTATCTGACTAAATTCGACGAAGTTGATGATATCTTCACCTAAGCCGTTTGGTTGAATATAAATTTTCAGCGATTGTTTAACCTTTGAGGTAAGGGTGATGTTTTGAATGTTTCTAAAGCTAATTGGTAACGGGTGGCGCTTGTAATCAATGTCGATTTGTTGAGTTTCAGCTAGTACTTTCAATAGTTCAAAATATTTATGTTTCGCTGAGGTGGCTTGAAATAGTTGTAGCACCCCTTGTACTAGTAAAGGAAAAGGTGTGTTCTGAGCCTGAGTTAAGTAGATATCTTGTGCAGTGCGTCGGGAGCTATTATCGGTTTTGAGTTCAACAAAGATAGCTTTTTCAAAGCTCTCATTAAATAGTAAATAGTCAATTTTAAAAGATTGATTGTGTTCTTTTTGGGGTAGTTGTAAATCGACAACACCTTTTCGAATAGGGAACTCTGGAATCATTAAGTTCGCTAAGGGATAACCGAGTTTTACCTGTAATACTTCTTTTAAATATAAAGAGAAAAATAAATCAGCACGACGCTCCAGTTGATAACTGGGTAAATGCCGCCAAGTATCCATTCGATCAAATAGGGTATTCACTAAATGAGACATAAATATTGTGCCGCTCAGTACTCTAAAGAAGTACCAGTCTACCTTAACGACTTTGCTAATTTGCGCCTAATCCATCGCCTCTAGTAACTCCTTATGATAGCCTAACCGACTTTCCTTCTTTGATTGCCCAAGGACTCTATGATGCGTTGTCGAGTTAAAGTGTGTGGGATTACGTCGATTGCTGATGCTCAGCGGGTTTGCCATGCGGGTGCTGATGCATTAGGTTTAGTGTTTTATGCCAAAAGTCCGCGTAATCTCTCCCTTGAATTAGCACAAACGATTAGTCAAGAACTGCCGCCGTTTGTGACGCGAGTAGGGTTGTTTTTAAATGCAGAGCGCGATTTTGTTGCTAAAGTACTGGATAATGTTCGTCTGGATGTCATTCAGTTTCATGGTAATGAAACCGCTGAGTTTTGCCGCTCTTTTGGTTATCCCTATATCAAAGCATTAGGGATGTTAGGGCAGAATTTTTATGAGTTAGCCGCGGAGTACTCGGATGCTCAAGGCTTATTAGTAGATAGCCATGCGCCGGGGGAGGCAGGCGGAACAGGACAGACATTTGACTGGACTCAGTTGCCAAAAGATTACCCTCAACCACTGATTTTAGCAGGTGGGTTAAAACCAGATAATGTCTATCAGGCCATTAAAACCACAGGGGTTTATGCCGTAGATGTAAGTAGTGGCGTAGAGGCATCCGCTGGGGTAAAAGATGTGAATAAGGTAAAAGCGTTTCTAAATGAGGTAAGACGAGTTGAATGCGAATATGACCATTGACTGGCAAGCACTGCCTGATGCAAACGGGCATTTTGGTCCCTATGGCGGACGCTTTGTGGCTGAAACTTTAGTAGAACCGATTGAGGAACTACAAGCTGCTTATGAAAAGCTTAAAAGCTCTCCTGAGTTTCAGGCGGAGTTTGATCGTGATTTAAAATATTATGTGGGTCGTCCTAGCCCGTTATATTTTGCTGAGCGATGGTCACGCGAACTCGGTGGCGCAAAAATTTTCCTCAAGCGTGAAGACCTTAATCACACAGGTGCCCACAAAATCAATAATACGATTGGTCAGGCACTCCTTGCGAAGTTCATGGGTAAAACACGTATTATTGCTGAAACGGGAGCCGGTCAACACGGAGTAGCCTCGGCGACCATTGCCGCGCGTTTAGGTTTGGAATGTGTGGTGTATATGGGGGCGGACGATATTCAACGCCAAGCGCCCAATGTCTATCGCATGAAACTCCTAGGTGCAAAAGTAGTCCCTGTGACTTCTGGTTCACGTACTTTAAAAGATGCCCTGAATGAAGCGATGCGTGATTGGGTCACGAATATTGATAATACGTTTTACATTATTGGTACGGTGGCAGGGCCGCATCCTTATCCCGCGATGGTGCGCGACTTCCAATCGGTGATTGGTCGTGAGGCGCGGCAACAGATTTTAGAGCAAGATGGCAAGTTGCCTGATGCATTAGTGGCTTGTGTAGGGGGTGGCTCGAATGCGATTGGTCTGTTCTATCCCTTCTTAGCTGATGAATCCGTTAAAATTTATGGTGTTGAAGCGGGTGGTTCAGGGATTGAATCGGGCAAGCATGCTGCGACTTTAACCGCAGGTCGCCCCGGAGTACTGCATGGTAATCGTACTTATTTAATCGAAGATAATAATGGTCAGATCATCGAAACTCATTCGATTTCAGCAGGCTTAGACTATCCCGGTGTGGGACCTGAGCATGCGTGGTTAAAAGATGTGGGTCGAGCGCAGTATGTCGTCATTAATGATGACGAAGCAATGAAAGGCTTCCACACGTTGACCCGTACTGAAGGCATTATCCCTGCGTTAGAAAGTAGTCATGCCTTAGCCTATACCATGAAACTGGCACCCACACTGTCTAAAGATCAAAGTATTATTGTGAATTTATCAGGGCGGGGCGATAAGGATATTAATACGGTAGCGCGTTTAGAGGGGATCACACTATGAGTCGAATAGCGCAACGTTTTGCTGAGTTAAAACCGAACAATCGCAAAGCCTTAATTCCTTATATTACCGCAGGCGACCCACATCCATCTCTTACTGTCCCTTTAATGCATGCTATGGTGGCAGTGGGGGCGGATTTAATTGAGTTAGGCATTCCGTTTTCTGATCCGATGGCGGATGGTCCCACTATTCAATTAGCCTGTGAGCGCGCATTAAAACATAACACCAGTTTGGGTGATGTACTCGATATGGTGAAAAGTTTTCGTGAACATGATCAAAGTACTCCTGTCATATTAATGGGATATCTCAATCCGATTGAGGTGATGGGCTATGGTACATTTGCGGCACGAGCGGAGGCTTCGGGTGTCGATGGAGTACTCACCGTCGATTTACCTCCTGAAGAAGGTAATGAAACCGTTAGCCTCTTTAAAAAGCATCAACTCGACACCATATATCTGGTATCGCCCACTACTAAACCTGAGCGTATTCAAAAGATTGCAGCATTAGGCAGTGGCTTTTTGTATTATGTGTCCTTAAAAGGCGTTACAGGTGCTAATACCCTTGATATTGAGGCGGTTAAAGCCCGATTAAGTTTAATACGCGACTATAGCAACTTACCATTAGGTGTAGGCTTTGGTATTAAAGACGCTGCTACCGCAGCCTTAGTCGCACCTGTGGCAGATGCGGTGATTGTGGGTAGTGCTGTGATTAAATTGGTAGAAGCGAATCCCGATGATCATGGGCGTATTGTGCAAGATATTGCCAATCTAATAGCCGCGATGCGCGATGCTATGGATCAGGCTGTTAGGAAGTAAAGCATGAGTTGGTTTGAAAAATTATTACCGTCCCGTATTCGTACTGATAAATCGAATACTAAAAAATCCATTCCCGAAGGGTTGTGGCAACAATGCTCTGAGTGTCATTCGATTTTATACGGTAGTGAATTAGAGCGTAATAATGAAGTATGTCCTAAATGTGGACATCACATGCGTATTGGGGCGCGGCGGCGTTTAGAGGTGTTTTTAGACACACAAGGTCGTGAAGAAATTGGTGCGAATGTAACGCCGATTGATATTCTGACGTTTAAAGATACTAAGCGTTATAAAGACCGTTTAGCTGGAGCCCAAAAAGAGACGGGTGAAAAAGATGCTCTAGTCGTGATGAAAGGTACAGTATTAGGCGTACCTATGGTCGCGGCAGCCTTTGATTTTCGCTTTATGGGTGGCTCTATGGGGTCAGTGGTGGGCGAGCGTTTTGTACGAGGTGTCAATGCCGCGATGGAGGCAGGCACTCCTTTCGTATGCTTTGCGGCTAGTGGTGGTGCCCGTATGCAAGAGGCCTTGTTTTCCCTGATGCAAATGGCTAAAACGAGTGCTTCCTTAACACGCCTAGCGGATAAAGGTTTGCCTTTTATTTCAGTTTTGACGGATCCTACTTTGGGTGGAGTCTCCGCGAGTTTCGCGATGTTAGGCGATATTCATATCGCTGAACCTAAAGCGCTGGTGGGTTTTGCAGGCCCTCGCGTGATCGAGCAAACGGTGCGTGAAAAATTACCCGATGGTTTCCAACGCAGTGAGTTTTTACTGGAAAAAGGCGCGATTGATATGATTGTAGAGCGCAATCAAATGCGTGAAACCATTGCTGATTTGGTTAATTTATTGCTGCAACGTGCTAAACCTTTGCCTATGGTCGAGGCGGCTGCTTGAGTTTGAGTACATTGAGCACATTGGCTGAGTGGCTTGCTTGGCAAGAGTCGCTGCAAGGGGCAGCGATTCAATTAGGTTTAGATCGAGTTCGTACAGTTGCACAACGTATGCAGCTGTTAAATCTCCCTTTTCCTGTGATGACTGTAGCAGGTACGAATGGTAAAGGCTCCACTTGTGCAATGCTTACTTCATGTTTGGTAGGGGCTGGTTATCAGGTAGGTACTTATACCTCACCTCATATTCAGCACTATAATGAACGTATTGCTTTGAATGGTGTACCTGCTTCAGATTCATTAATTATCGAAGCATTTAATGCTATTGATAGAGCACGCGGTGATATCCACTTAACCTACTTTGAGTTTGGTACGTTAGCGGCTATTTATTGTTTTGCTGCTCAGGGCGTTCAAATTGCAGTACTTGAGGTAGGTTTAGGTGGTCGCCTAGATGCGGTGAATATCTGGGACGCTGAAGTCGCTATTGTTACGAGTATTGGCATTGATCACGTTGAGTGGCTAGGGAGTGATCGCGAGAGTATTGGCGCTGAAAAAGCAGCTATCGCACGCCCTCTTAAGTACTTAGTGAGTAATGACCCCAATCCGCCACCATCCATTCAAACCACGGCTCAGGCATTAGGGGCTAAAGTACTTCAATATGGTATTGATTTTAAAGTACTCTCAAGTACTGAAAATCAATTTATACTCAGTACTCCTCAAGGATTGAGTACTTTGCCATATCCCTCGTTACAAGGTGATATTCAAGTCCTTAATGCGGCCGGCGTGGTAGTAGCCTTACAGGTATTAGGGAAAAGTACTAACATCCTTGTAGACATTGAGCAAATCGCTAAGGGATTGAGCCAAGTATCACTCAAAGGACGCTTACAAAAAGTGAGTCACTTCCCTGATATTTGGGTGGATGTAGCACATAACGGTCATGCAGCACAGTCACTTGCTCAGTGGTTATTAGCTCAAAAGCAAGATCAGGGAAAAACTCATGCAGTTTTTTCTATGTTGGCGGATAAAGATATAGATTTAGTAGTCAATACACTGCAGTCTTGCATAGATACGTGGCATGTATTTGCTTTAGAAGGTTCTCGTGCGTTGCCGTTAGAGCAACTAGTGAGTACTTTAAAAAATAGTGTATCTGACACCACTATTTATCAATATGATGATTTAAAATCTGCACTACAAGGTGCAATTAGTATGAGTACTAAGCCTGATAAGGTAGTGGCCTTTGGCTCTTTTCTGGTAGTATCGGGCGTATTGGAACATCTATCTCCCAGTACCTACTGAATAGTCTGGGCTAGGTAATTATTGAATTGATTATGTCTAGAATGTCATAGATAAAGGAGTATTGGGACAAATGGATAATAAGTCTACAACCAAACGTATGATTGGTGCAGTAGTGCTGGTCTTAATTGCAGCATTATTGTTGGCTTGGCTCTTAAAAGGTAAAAACCCTAAGTTACAGCAAAACCAACTAGCTACTGCGCAACAAGCGCAGCAAACCCAAGTGATCACAGGGTTTCCTGGTGTAGCGGATCCCAATTCATTACCTCCCGCCCCTAGTGGTCCCAGTGCTCCACCTGCTTTAGTTGCTGAGGCACAACCCACTCAAGCAGGTATGATGTCAACTCCAGCCGTGAGTGCACCTGTGGCAGCCCCTAATGCTGATTTACAAACAGCCCAAACCACTGCACCAGATAATGTCACGACTTTTGAGATTCGTCCGGGTGAAGCACGTGCAGCAGTGGATAAAAACGGTAATGTGGTGGAAACAGCGGGAAGCTTAGGAGGGGATGCGATTACCACTGAGACTAACACGGCTAGTTTGCCAGATGAAAATCAGCCTGCCCCTACTACCGCAGTGACTAATCTTGAAGCACCTGCCAATAGTAATGCACAGGCAGTTGCAGCGGTTCAACAAACACC
>JBDKGX010000030.1:0-26136 GCA_039797965.1 Pseudomonadota bacterium | reverse complement strand
GAAGTGAAACGCAGTATCGCCAATGGTAGTGTGGGGTTTCCCCATGTGAGAGTAGGTCAGTGCCAAGCTGTATTTCTAGCCTCTTCTCTTATGAGAAGAGGCTTTTTTATTTGTAATAATTTTATATATTTTCCTGCCTTTGTTGATGTTACAAAACAGTTTTTCACTCTAGTAAACCATCCTATTTAGCTTTCATACAAACTACTAAACTAAAAACCTTAGCTCATGAGAGTACTTTATTAAAAAGCACTCTATCCTTAGCTATATTAGCCAATAATAGGTAGTACCCCTAAACTAGCCCATGGATTAGTTTGCCTCCACCAGTTTTGAGTGATAGTTCCATACAACTTTTTGAAGTCAACTTCACTGGGTAAATTCATATTATGATCCAGTTCATTGAGATTAGGGTTATCGCCATATAGACCACCTCTGACTCTGCCACCCATGACTAAATGAGTTGATGCAGACCCATGATCAGTACCTCTACCATGATTTTCTTGAACTCTGCGACCAAATTCTGAGTAAGTGACTAAGATTACATTATCCCATTTTCCAGCTTGCTTCATCGCATTCGCAAAAGAAGCTAGACCTACTGATAAATGTTGCAATAAATTACTTTGAGTATCGACTTGATTCACATGCGTATCAAACCCATCTAATTCAACTTTATAAGCAGCAGCATCAACCCCGTTAACAATCATTTTGGCTACCGACTCTAAACGTCTACCAAAAGTACTGGTTGAAAAAGGTACATTTAAACCTTTGGGGCGAGACATTTTGGTACGTAATTGCTCACCTGCTGAATAAAGCTGGTGTTGTACCTGTGTGAGATGACTGATAGCGGGATTATGATTAATGGGACGAATATCCTGTACTAAACTTACCTGACTTAGAAATACTTCAGGGCTTTGCATGGCAATGGCATTACAATCTTTACCACAAAAAGGACCCGCATTTTCATCCAAAATTACCCCATGTAAACCCTGCTTGAAACGTGGTAGTACGGCATTGAGCCAGCCTTCGGTTTTATATTCATTAATTGAACTGGCTGTTTCCCAAATATCTAATGAGCGAAAATGAGAAAGATCCGTATTTTGATAACCAATTCCTTGGATAAAAGCTACTTCACCGGTTTTCCAAAAAGGTATTAAAGCTTTCATATAAGGATTAAGAGCCATGTCGCGTTCTAATGGCAAGGCTAAATGACGAGGTACTGCTACAGTAGGACGCAATTGATAGTACTTTGGGTCTTGATAGGGTACTACCATGTTTAAACCGTCATTACCCCCCGCTAGTTTGACTAATACTACTATTCGCTCAGGACTGCCATTAGCTGCGGCTAATGTTGGTATAAAATTTATAGCAGGCACAGTCGCCGCTATTTTTAAAAAGTCACGCCGTTTCATAGGCTTTTTTCTCACACTACAGCACACTATGAGTACTAAGTACTCAATTTGCAAAAATTAATTGAAGTTACACTACTTGGAAAACAGGGTCTAACAATAGACCACGCACTAAACGACGATCCCCTGGAATATCAGGCAAAGGATTGATCGGCGGAAGTGCTAGCATCCATTGTTGTGTCAGTTCATCGCCAACTTGAGGCAAGTTTAACCCTGTATAGACCCGACGATTAAGATTACCGCGTGATAGTTTGGTCAAGTAGGATGTACGTACTAATAAAGTTTGGCTGTTAATCCAATGTTGACCGCCTGCCCATCCCTTCACATTAGGTGGATCAAACAACTCCTGTCCTAGCAAGCGACAAAGGTTAACTAATTCCATAGTACTTTCTTGTGGATAGGGAACCATCCTGACTGTACCAATCAAAATTTCAACAGGTGATTTGATAATAGTGCCGCGATTGGGTTTTGCCCAAAACCCATCATGATTAAACAAAGACCTTAGCGCCGTTTTAATATCATAATTACTTTGTCTAAAGGTTTGAGCTAGTTGTTGAATGGCTGCTTTGTCGATTTGCTCTGGATTCACGAAGCTTTTCCACAAATGCGTCATAATATGCTCAGCTGTGCGAGGCTGTTGCAGTAAAATATCTAAAATGTCATCACCATCAAATTGACCGGTACGCCCTAAAAAGGTTACACGACCTTGGTAATGCTCATGACGACGATCCACAAAGGTACCGCTGTTAGTATCGACTGTCCAACCTGTAAAGGCTTTGGTCGCAGCTTTGACATCGGCTTCGCGGTAATTGCCACGTCCTAAAGTAAATAGCTCTAATAGCTCGCGGGCAAAGTTTTCATTAGGACTATCTTGCATATTTTGATAGCCATCTAAGTACACCAACATAGCAGGATCTTTTGCAATACTATGAAGTAGTTGACCAAAATTACCTAAAGCATGTGTACGTAATAAGAGATTTTGTTTGTGGAGGAAGCTAGGTTGTAAAGTTTTTTGAATAGATGAGGTAAATAAACCATGCCAGAAAAGAGTCATACGTTCAACAAACGGCGAACGAGTGTGAAGTAAATGTTCAATCCACCAACCTTGTAATAATTTACCCTCGCGTTGAGCAATCATCCAAGCTTGTTTGCGACCCTGTGCATTGGCTTGTCTTAAAGGCTCTAACTTGTTCCAAGGCGATAACGCAGGCGGTGCCTTCGGCAGACTGACAGGTTGATTCAGGATCAGATCAACTGCTACTGCACGAGGTTTTCCTACCAGCTTATTTATCGTCTCCCACTCTGCACCTAGCCCAGTGCGAGCCACAAGATGACGAGCCTCACTAAAAGTGAGTACTTGCATAATTTGCCAGCTTTATTTAGTTAATACGAGCATGATGTGATTATTATTATTGCTGAGTTGTAAATCACTGGTCACATGCTAATTTATTCAAACCCTATATTCACTGTAGTAATAGATAACAGCAGTGGCAAGTTTTGAAATAAGTGTTTTTAGCCATTTTCTAAGCTATGAGCCAAATAAACCTAACATAATTCATAGGTTTAACACGAGACTCTAATTCTGATAGGGGCAAGCTCCTTGATAGATACGATTATTAGTGAAGTACTTCAGTACTACCAATTATCGTAATATTTGCATGATTTTAACGCATAATTTCCCTGATTAATGGTTAAAGTTAGAGCCAACTATTAACTATAAAGGTTTAACTATGAGTACTTTACGATCATGGGCTACTCCCCTCACTATTGGCTCTTTTATTATTTCAACAGTGACCGGTATTGTTTTATTTTTTCATTGGAATTTAGGCTTAGCTAAACCTGCTCATGAGTGGTTGAGTTGGTTTATGGTGTTAGGGGTGGGTTTGCATTTAGCCGTTAATTGGCGAGCTTTTAAAAACTACTTTACTAAACCTATCGCATTAATAGTGATGGGTCTCTTTTCTGTTTTAACAGTCGCTTCTTTATTACCGTTGAATATAGGAGCGGGTAACCCCCCTCAAGCTAAGGTGCTGGACGCCTTACAGACTGCACCGATTGGGGCATTGGCAGCTGTTCAGCAAAAACCCATTGAGACTATTTTAAAAAATCTACAAGCGGCAGGGATAGAGGTAACTGATCCTAATCAAACTTTGCCACAAGTGGCTCAGACCTCACAAAAATCTGAACGTCAATTGTTAGGCATTATTTTTCAATAGAGTACTTAAGTTTATTTATTGAGGTACTGCCATATTGGGTTTTGCGTTCATAGAAAAATCATATTCCTCAGGACTGGTCGGCTCATTAATGGTCACAATAGAGTCGGCTGAGCGGTTATTACTTTCTGAGCGAATGGCATGGGCGCGACCCAATTTTCCATATTCATCTTGCCCTGTTGCTGATTGAATATCAGCCATCCGTATCTTTAAAGTGTGTTCGTAGGCATTGGCGGCTGAACGTGGGTTGCGCTCCCGTGCTCTACGAATTACATCGGGATCCCCTGGTGCAACCAAGTCAGTAACCACCGGAATACGAATTGTAGTATCAAAACGGTCGTGTTTAGACATTATGATTTTTATCGCTGTTTAATTAGCCTAGCAACTGTGGTAATGCGCTAACAGGGTTAAGGTCAGCCTAGGGTTAGAAGCTAGCCTAGTTGATGATAGTCTAGAGTATAGCCGCGATCACGATAAAATTGATAGCGTTTACGACCAGCGCGTAAGATAGTTTCATCTTGGTCTAAAATTTCTGCAAAGCGTTCAAATCTTGCAAAAAAATCAGGCATAGAAGACGACAAATTAATTAAATAATCACACTGCTCTAATGGCTCAAAGTCATGACCTATCAAGACAGGGGTGTTATTTTGGGTAGTAGGTGCTAATTCATGGGGAATGAAAGTAAAGTCATTATAAGTCCACAGTAAATCATCCAATTGTAGACTCATTGCAGCATTTTCAGTATGAATGTAGGTATGGAGTTTGAGGGTATAAGCCTTCTCAATCAGCTTACAGGCAAGGAGTAACCTTGCCTGTAATTGATTCGATTTTAAGACATAAAAGCGAATGCTAGTCATGGAGGTGTTTGCGCCTTATGCTAAATGAGCACGAGTTAGTAGCCATTGAGTCAATAAAGGCACAGGGCGACCAGTCGAGCCTTTAGCAGTGCCTGATTTCCAAGCCACTCCAGCAATATCCAAATGTGCCCAAGGGTAGTTTTCAGTAAAGTAAGACAAGAAACAAGCTGCGGTAATTGTGCCCGCTGCGGGGCCACCAATATTAGCCATATCAGCAAAATTACTTTTCAGTTGTTCTTTGTACTTATCGTTCATAGGTAGACGCCAGACTTCATCATCAGCTTGTTGACCTGCACTCCATAATTCGGCGGCTAGTGCATCGTTATTACTTAGTAAGCCGCTGGTATGGTGTCCCAATGCGGTAATACAAGCCCCAGTTAATGTTGCTACATCTACCACCGCCGCAGGTTTAAAGCGCTCAGCATAAGTGAGTGCATCACATAGTACTAAGCGTCCTTCCGCATCCGTATTGAGGATTTCAATAGTTCTACCCGACATACTGGTTACAATATCACTCGGTTTACTAGCACGCCCACTGGGCATATTTTCTGCGGCTGCCATGATCATGACTAAATTAAGGGGTAATTGCATCTCAACAGCGGCTTGGAAAGTACCCAACACGCTGGCTGCACCACTCATGTCATATTTCATTTCATCCATAGCTAAGCCAGGCTTTAACGAAATACCTCCGGTATCAAAAGTAATGCCTTTACCGACTAACACCACAGGCGCATCTGTTGGTGTAGTACCGTAGTACTGTAAAACGATCATTTTACCCGGTTGGTCGCTACCTTTAGAAACCGACATAAACGACCCCATGCCTAGGGCTTCCATATCGCTTTCTTCTAACACAGTCAGTTGTACTGATGGATATTGTTCCACTACTTTTTGAGCGGCTTGGGCTAAATAAGTTGGAGTACATACGTTAGCGGGGGCATTACCTAAGTCACGAGCTAGATAAGCACCGCGTTGAATAGCGATTGCTTGTTTAAGAGCTGAACCGCCCTCCCAATCATTAGTGTGTGCTAATGTCCATTGGGCTAATTGAGGTGTTACTTCTGGTTTACTTTTGTAAGTAGTAAAGGTGTAAAACACATCACCTAAGGTCAACAGACTTTGACGTAAACCTTGAGCATAGTGCTCTGCCGATAACTCTTCGGTGAGTAAGGAGGTGACTTGAGTTAAGTTAGCTTTTTTTAATGTACTAGCAGCGGTACGAGTTGCAGCATTTAAGGCTTCTAATGAAAACTTAGTTTTATCACCTAAACCTACTAACAGGATACGTGGGCTACTGATAGCATTGAGGTTATACAACATACTGGCAGTATTTTTTTCTCCTGTGAAATCACCGATAGCTAAATGTTGTTGAATGGCGCCATGACTCGCTTGATCTAATAACAGTGCTGCTTTTGATAAGGTTTTATCTGTATAAACACCTACAATGACACTGTCAGTGGTGACTGTTACTGGATTTACACCGGATTGAAATGAATACTGCATGCAAAAAAGTCCTTTGGTTATAACTGCTAAAGTGGGTATCTATATTAACATAGCTAATAAACGCCATGCAGCGTAGCCACATGTGAATTAGTGTAATACACTCTGCCAAGTTAGAGATCATACCCTATGCTTAACTAGAGTGTTGTTGTTGCAGCTGCGGTAGACGCAGGAGGCTATTTATAGATGTCAGCGCTAGCAGGGCAGGCTAGACCCTTACAGCCTACGGTATTTATTATTGATCAAGATCATGAACATTGTGAGTACTTGTCGCAACTACTTACCCGCGAAGCTTTGCCCCCTCAGTGTTTTCACAGCGCTCAAGCCTTTTTAAAAGCCTATACTATTTACCATCAAGGTTGTGTAGTACTAGAACTTAACTTGCCGGATAAGTGTGGCTTAGCTCTACAGCAAGAAATTTGTCGTTTCAAATATGCATTACCTTTAATTTTTGTAACTTCTTGTTGTGAAATTCCCAAGGTCGTCAAAGCGATGCAGCAAGGGGCGAGTCATTACTTTAGTAAACCTGTGAATGAGCTGGAGCTAGTTCAAACCTTACGTTTAGCTTTGGAGCAAGATAAAGAGCGCCGTCAACAACGCCTAGAAGCTATGATGATTCAAGCACGAGTGGCTAATCTAACTCGCCGTGAGCGCCAAGTTTTCGATTTAGTAGTACAACATAAAAGTAATAAAGAAATGATGGAGTACTTAGGCATTCAACTCAAAACAGTCGAATTTCACCGCGCCCGCATGATGGAAAAAATGCATGCATCGTCTGTAGTCGAAGTGATTGAAATGGCGCGACGTTGTTTGTAAACCCTGTTATTACTCACTTCCGCGGCGCAAAAATTAATTTCGTGCGTGAGTAGCGGTCATGCCAAGTCATTTTCTCTGGATCAAATAATGCAATAATAAACCCCGCCCCAAAGGCTATAAGGCTAATAATACTCACTATAAAACGCACGGTCACTTGTTGCCAATTTAAAGGTTGACCGTCAAAGGTAACAACTTTAATTTGCCATGCCCGCATACCCAGTGTTTGTCCACCGTGTGTCCAAAACCAGCCGAGCAAGCCATAAATCATCAGTATTTCTAGTAGAAACAGCAAATTAGCGAGGGTAGAGCGGGGCGGGATTTCAGGCAAGCCCAGTACTTGACTGACAATAGTATTAATAATACCACCCACAATCATGACCGTTGCCCCAATCAGCATAAAGTCATAAAACATTGCACCCAAGCGTCGTAATAAACTGACTGGCTGAGCCGTTACTAAAGTACTCACGTCATTAAATCCTTACCAAACAAATGGGTGCTAGTCTAATCGGTTTTTAACGACCGTGTAAAAAGTTCTGCAACATCGCATGACCGTGCTCGGTCAAAATAGACTCGGGATGAAATTGCACACCTTCCACCGCGAGGGTTTTATGACGTACACCCATGATTTCATCCACAGAGCCATCCGCCTGTTGAGTCCAAGCCGTCACCTCTAAACATTCAGGCAAAGTACTTTGCTCAATCACCAGTGAGTGATAACGCGTGGCTTGATAAGGGCTAGGCAAATCACTAAATACGCCTACCCCTTTATGATGAATCAGCGAGGTTTTACCATGCATAATTGATTTAGCACGAATAATGTTGCCACCAAAGGCTTGACCAATTGATTGATGCCCTAGACATACTCCGAAAATCGGTATTTGACCTTTATAGCGCTCAATCGTAGCCAGTGATATACCTGCCTCATTAGGGGTGCAAGGGCCAGGGGAGAGCATGATTTTATCGGGTGCAATCTCGTCAATCGCTTCGACGGGAATTTCATCATTACGTTTAACTACGACTTCAGCACCTAATTCACCTAAGTACTGCACAAGGTTAAAGGTAAAGGAGTCATAATTATCAATCATTAGAATTTTCATAAAGTACTCCTTAACGATGTTTGCCCGATATACCAGCTAATGCCACACTAGCCGCTTTAAACACAGCTCGCCCTTTGTTCATAGTCTCGTCCCATTCTGATTGTGGGATGGAGTCATACACTACCCCAGCACCAGCTTGAATATAAAGCTGTTCGTCTTTAATGACCGCAGTACGAATGGCGATAGCCGTATCCATATTGCCATTCCACGCAATATAGCCCACTGCACCCGAGTAAATGCCACGTTTGACAGGCTCTAATTCATCAATAATCTCCATCGCACGGATTTTAGGTGCTCCACTCACCGTTCCTGCGGGAAAGGTAGCGCGAAGTACATCCATAGCCGTTTGATTAGGGAGTAGTTTACCCGTGACATTAGAGACAATATGCATCACGTGTGAATAGCGTTCGATCACCATTTTGTCGGTTAATGCGACTGAGCCAATTTGGCTGACACGCCCCGCATCGTTGCGCCCCAAATCAATGAGCATCAAATGTTCAGCTAATTCTTTCGGGTCGTTTAATAATTCTTGCTCTAGGGCTTTATCTTGTTCTTCAGTCACACCACGGCGGCGGGTTCCGGCAATGGGGCGTACTGTTACCGTATCATCTTCGAGGCGCACCAAAATTTCAGGGGAAGAACCGACAATATGAAAATTACCTAAATTTAAAAAGTACATATAAGGTGATGGGTTCAAGCGCCGTAAGGCTCTGTATAAATCCAGCGGGGGCGCATTAAACGGTAAAGTCATGCGTTGTGACAATACCACTTGCATAATATCGCCTGCTTTAATGTATTCGCGTGCCTTTTCTACTGCATCTTTAAAACCTTCCTCGGTAAAGCCAGACACAAAGTCGCTTTCCTCAACTTCGCGGCTTAAAGGTAACATTTGATACAGACGACGTGCTTCTTGTAGTTGGCGTTCTAATTGATCAAGGCGAGCAGTAGCCTTATCGAAACCTTGTGCGTCACTTAAGACTATTAAGTGCATTTCACCGCGTAAGCTATCAAACACAATGACCTCATCGGACACCATGAGTAAAATGTCTGGTGTACCAATCGGGTCTGGTTTGGAAGTTTTAGCCAGTTTGGGTTCGATATAACGGATGGTGTCATAACCAAAATACCCCACCAGTCCACCATTAAAGCGTGGAAGGTCGGGTAAATCCGGTACTTTAAATTGTGCTTGATAAGCTTCAATCCATGCTAAAGGGTCTTTAGCCTCAAAGTACTCGGTATCTTGATGAGCTTTATGAACCTCAATACGATGATCGTAAACTTGAATAACCGTTTTAGCGGCTAGACCAATAATGGAGTATCGACCCCATTTTTCCCCGCCCTGAACAGACTCAAATAAATAGGTATAAGGACTATCAGCCAGTTTGAGATAAGTACTTAAGGGAGTATCGAGATCAGCTAAGATTTTGCGTGAGACTGGAATACGATTAAAGCCTGCAGCGATATAACGGTCAAATTCATTCCGATTCATAATGATTTATCCAATAAAACAGTTTGCAAAATAATGGAGCCAGTAGGTTAGGTTTTAACTTAACTGGAGAGACGCCATCGCCGTGTTTTATTGAAGGTTGTCATATTACGTGCAGTACTTGAATTAGAGGCTGCCAGTCTAGCACAGCCTCAATTCAAATGAATAGTTACCAGATCAGCAAGCGAGTAACGTGCAGTAAAAAGTACGGCAAAATAGATTTTTTTAAGAAAAGTTTCGGGTTAATACCATATAAGAACAAAAAATTCTGCCTAAAATTACGTAAGATTATTCTCAAAATAAAGATTAAGACTCTGCAACATCACGCCACACCGGAGAATAAAAATGCACGTTGTCGTTATTGGAAGCGGCGTAATGGGTACCACCACTGCCTATTATTTAGCGAAGCAAGGTCATCAAGTGACGGTTTTAGAACGCCAACCACAAGCAGGAATGGAAACGAGTTTTGCGAATGCTGGGCAAATTTCTCCCGGTTATTCTGCACCGTGGGCAGGACCGGGTATTCCTTTAAAAGCCATTAAATGGTTATTGAGTGAGCATTCACCTTTGGCTATTCGTGCCAGCAAAATGGATTGGGAAATGCTGCGTTTTATGGGCATGATGCTGCGCAATTGTACGGTAGCTCGTTATGACGTGAATAAAAGTCGTATGCTCAAAATTTCTGAGTACAGTCGTCAAATGCTTGACGAGCTACGTCAAGACACCAATATTCAATACGATCAACGTACCCAAGGGACTTTGCAGGTTTTTCGCACTGATAAGCAAGTGGCAGGGTCTAAGCAAGACACTGATATTTTAGACGCTTGTAATATCCCTTATGAGCGTTTGGATGTGGAAGGTTGTATTGCGGCTGAGCCTGCCTTGCATTATGTGCGTGACAAAATCAAAGGTGGTTTACGTTTACCGTTGGACGAGACTGGTGATTGCTATATGTTCACCCAAAATCTCGCCAAAATTGCCGAAGGTTTAGGCGTAAAGTTTCACTACGGTGTCGCAGTGAGCGCCATCCAAACGGCTAATAGCCAAATCACAGGCATTCAAACCAATCAAGGTTTAATCACCGCCGATAGTTATGTGATGGCATTAGGTAGTTTTTCGCCAAAACTATTGCGCCCGATTGGGATTGATATTCCCGTGTATCCGGTGAAAGGCTACTCAATTACAGTGCCGATTATTAATCCAGACGCCGCTCCAATTTCAACAGTGATGGATGAGACTTATAAGGTCGCTATCACTCGTTTAGGTGATCGAGTACGGGTAGCGGGAACGGCTGAATTAACAGGCTTTGATGTGCGTTTACGCAATGAGCGCCGCGAAACGGTGCGGTTTGTAGTATCGGATATGTTCCCCAAAGCGGCGGATATGACTGAGGATCATTTTTGGACAGGCTTACGCCCGATGACACCCGATGGTACACCAGTACTAGGTGCTACCCCTTATAAAAACTTTTTCCTTAATACAGGACATGGCACCTTGGGCTGGACGATGGCGTGTGGTTCTGGAAGGTTAGTGGCAGATTTAATCTCAGGCGAAAAACCTGCGATTGATATGGCTAATTTAGGCATGGAACGCTATAGCTTTGCGAATAAAGTACGAGTTTAACTCGCAAAGTATTTTAATAAAGGGGCAAGTTTAAGTACTTGTCCTCACGTTAGTTTACTTTTGACTCAAACAGCTTTTATCAATTTGGTCAGGCTGTTTTTGCGTATGTCCCCAAAAATGAAAGTACTCAATAACTTCACCTTTAGAAACGGCTTCACGTAGTGCATAAATATCTTTAAACATAACCTATACTATTATTAGTATTGTGGTTCTGATTGATTAGGGTCAAAACGTTTGGCAAATATACGCCAGTTTTCAGGACGCTTTTGATTATAAGGAACAGCAAAACTAATTTGTTTAAAATGCTTTACTAAAGATTGTTCAAATAAAGCGCGTGCAAAGGCAGCAGCAACTTGTTCAGGTAAATTAGCAAATACGCCACAACCCTAAGCGCCCAGTACTAATGCTTCACACCGTTGCTCAGCCGCAATACGTAACACAAATTCCGTGCGATTATCGAGTGCTGTACCAATTTTAGTTAAGCTGTGTTTTTCATTAGTCAAAATAGCTCCACGGTTAGGTGCAGCACTTGTAATAAAATCAACTAAATATAGCTGTTCTAGTAATTCACCCGAATCATCACGAAATACTGGGCACTTAGGTGAATAAATGACATGATTGCTATACAAAAGAGAGTGATCTTTATTGCGATGATAATCATAAAAATCAGAACATTGCTGCAAACTAGGATATAAAGCACTACTACGAGCCAAACTTTCTTCTTGGGCTTGCGAGCCTTTTAAAAAACCACCACCCGGATTTTTAGCGGAAGCAAAATTTAATACCCCTATCTTTTTAAAACCTTGTGCTACTAAATGCTTTGCGCATTACAAAGTAGTTTCATTTACCACTTCAATTTTGGCAACTGACTCATAAGGCTCAGTAAGCATAGGGTGATGGTTGGGAGTAAAGAGTCGAGTACTTTGCAAACATTGCTCGATTTCAGTATTGAGATAAACCCGATTATCTTTAGGACTAAGGTAAGTTCCATTGTGACAAATACTCACTGTTTCTACAGCTAGTTTTTGACGAGCTGTAGAAGCATGGCTGGTGCGTTGCTGATAGTTAGGAATATAGTGAGCCATATTGTTATCACATTAGTTTTAATGATAAATAGAGTAGTTGATGTTTAATTTAGTTCAATTATTTAGTCTAGTAATGGATAACTCAATTAGCCTCTGCAATTAAGTGTGCCATGTGCCAGAGTTTGGGAACATATTCAACAGCGGCACGCATTGAGCGATCATTAGGTGTTTTTAAATAGAGTTGGTAAAGATAATAGTAAAAGTTAGAATAATTAGGTTCTAAACCATCATTAGCTACTTGCTCCATTAGGCGTTTTACATTACCCGCTCCCCAGTTAAAGGCAGTAAAAGTTAATAGCCATGAATCACTATTGGAGTACTTGGCGACTTTATTAAAATAAAAATGATAGCGATGTAAATGAGCTTGTGCTGCTTGAGTACTTAAGGTTTTATTCTCACGAATAGCATTAATATCACCCTCACGTACAGTTTTGGGTAAGTAGGGTAAAGTCTTGATTTCATTCAGTACCTCAGGAACCATTTGCCAGTAGCCATAATCAGCGTCTTTTCTGCCACGTTTACCCTGCCATTGCGACTCCATATAAGAAAGTAAAAAAATACTTTCAGGCATGTTTTTTAAATCATAGTTAGCTACAAAAGGGTAGGAGCGGCGAAAGGCTTCGTTATAGTCATTAGTACCTTTATCATCAAGCCAACGAATATTGACTTTTACTTTATTGCTAATTTTATTAAAAGCTTTTTTACCTTTGCCACTGAGTGAGTTAGCTACAAAGCTATCAAATAACGTGACATGTCGTTTGGCTAGGTTTTTTAGAGAGAGAGAAGTATTGGCTTTATTAGATTTTGTTTTAGTGAGTATATTTTTGTTAGTGCTTTTTGCATAGCTAACAGAGTTTAATAGTAAAGTACTCAGTAATAAAGTTAAAATAATCGAGCGGAGCATCAATAACTATCCTTAGTGATGAAATAGAGGAGTACTTTATTCAATAAATAACTGCGTGGTTTCGCTGACGGTTTCCATCGCTACTAAAGTGCGGGAATCTCGCACACCGGGTAAGGTATGTAAAATATCGCCTAATAAGGTGCGGTAAGAGGCCATATTTTTAATACGAATTTTGAGTAAATAATCAAAGTCTCCCGCCACTAAATGACACTCTAAAATTTGCGGCCATTTTTTGACAGCTTCACGAAACTCTTCAAAAATATCACCTGAGGTGTAGCTTAAGCTAATTTCAACAAAGACTAATAAGCTAGCTTCGAGTTCTTTGGGGTTCAATAGCGCGGTATAGCCTAAAATCAAACCGGCTCGCTCTAAACGCCGTACTCGCTCTAGACAGGGCGAAGTACTCAGTCCAATTTTTTCAGCCAGATCTACAAATGAAATCCGCCCATCCAGTTGTAATTCACGTAGGATTTTTTTATCAAGACGATCAAGTTTTACAGTAGCGGGCTGCGGCATATGTTTAATCCCCAAGTACTTTAGAGTGCGGATAGTATAGCGTGTTAGTAGGGGTAATTAAGAGCGACTTCGTAAAAGCATGGGGAACCTAATTAAGATTCACAGCTTATTTTACAAGCTGTGAACGCATTTAGGCAAAGGTGATTAATTGCTTAAGTTCAGTAAAGGAGTCAATCACATAGTCAGGTTGATACTGGCGAATATCTTCGCCGTGATTATAGCCATAGCTGGTACAGATGACTTTAAAACCAGCAGCCCGTGCTGCTTTCACATCTGATTTTGAGTCACCGATCATTAGGCAATGTTGAGGATCAATGCCAAAGTACCCTGCTGCATGGAGTAGCGGTAAAGGGTGTGGTTTTTTCTCTGGCAAGCTGTCACCACTAATGACTAACTCAAAGTACTCGTTTAATCCCATATCCTTGAGGAGTACTTCGGTAAACTGTTGAGCTTTATTGGTGACACACCCCAGTTTCAGATGAGGAAATTGCTTTAAGTACTCTAAACCCTCTTTAACCCCTGCATACACTCGGCTACGCCCTGAAGTATTTTGAAGGTAAATATTCATATAGATAGGCATGGCTTGAGCTAGTAATTCAGGATCAACATTGCCATGCATATCATTAGCTAGCGATCGTGATACTAAACTTTGCAAGCCATTACCGACCCATTGTCTTACGGAGTCTTCGCCCCGCGCGGGTAAACCTAAGGCTTGCATCGTTTGGTCAATGCTGTATGCCAAATCTGGCACACTATCGACTAGAGTACCGTCTAAATCACACAGTACTAATTGCGGTTTAAATTGCATTTATACCTGTGCCTCAGCCAGTTGGGCGCGGAATTGTTGCAAAACGGTGTTATAGCGTTGTGGATCATTGGCATTGGCTGCACCAAATATCGCCGAACCTGCTACGAAAGTATCGGCACCCGCCTCTTTAATTTCACGAATATTCGAGGCTTTCACACCGCCATCAATTTCAAGGCGAATGTCACGCCCTGACGCATCAATGATTTGACGAGCTTGACGTAATTTGGTTAATGCCGAAGGAATAAAGCTCTGACCACCAAAACCAGGGTTAACCGACATGAGTAGAATCATATCTACTTTATCAATGACATACTCCAAAATGCTGAGGGGGGTAGCGGGGTTAAATACCAAACCTGCTTTACAGCCTTCATTTCTAATCAATTGCAAAGTACGGTCAACATGCTCAGAGGCTTCAGGGTGAAAAGTAATGTAACTAGCCCCCGCTTGAGCAAAGTCAGGAATAATTCTATCCACAGGCTTGACCATCAAATGTACATCAATAGGGGAGGTGACACCGTGCTTACGTAAGGCTTCACATACTAAAGGACCAATGGTTAAGTTGGGCACATAATGATTGTCCATGACATCAAAATGTACAATGTCAGCTCCAGAGGCGAGTACATTGTCTACTTCTTCACCTAAACGAGCGAAGTTGGCAGAAAGAATGGAGGGTGCAATAAAGTCGGTTTGGCGAGTCATGGTGTTATCCCGTAGCAAAAGGCCGATAATAAACCACTGTATCCCAACCAAAAGCAAGATGCAGCTTAGTCTTAAGGGGTAAGTGAGGTGAGGTCAGGACTAGATCGGAAAGGGTAGACGTTTATATCGACAGAGGTAGGTCAGGGGATGTTGACCTTGTAGTGAGCAGGGTAGAACGATAATTCTACCCCTCTAATGCTCTAGATATTATAGGGTTGAATAGGTTAAGCCTACACTATAACTATCTAAATCCGTTTCATAGTTAGAGTCTGCACCGACATTAAACATATGCTCCCACTCGCCCCGTAAATGTACGTTAGGACTGACGCGGAATTGAGCACCCACGCCTACTAAGGGGCTTTGACCATTATCACTATTCGATTCAGTAATGAATTTGCTGTTTGGAATGGTGGTAGTCAGGTCTGGAGTGGTACGTTCAGAATCGCGCTTCCAGAATGCTACCCCTGCCTTACCAAACGCTTCAACTTGGGGTGTGACGGGCATAAAGCCCATACCGGCCACATTGATAGATTTGATTTCATTACGCATAGAAGCAGGGTTGCCATTTTGGCTGCCGCTCATGCTAGATTCGCCCATGTGATTGTAAGACAGTTCAGCACCAAACATTGGGTTAAAGCGTGCACCAGCGAGTACTTTCCAGTCTAGATCACCATTAGAGCAAGTACCTGTAAAGAAAGGGTCATTACAAATATCGCCTTGTTTTGCATAGCCAGCGCTCACACCTGCATAAAACTTGGAGCCACGGCTAAAATCATTAACGGGGTCGCCATAGCCTGCATTAGGGTTACTAGGCCCCATTGCTACCGGAAGAGGGTTACGAATTACCCAATCTGCTTGAGTAAAAGGTGCAAGTAGCAATAAACAACTGCTTACTAGCAAAGGTAATGTTTTCATGAAATAGCCCTTTATTGTGTTTTTTTAATGGTGCTTTTTTATGGATTAGCCCTATAGCTCAACATGCCCTTGGAGGGTAAAGCGAGTACTTTACCCTCAAAGTCTCTTACAGTGATGACATAGAAACGCCAACACTTAACAAATTAATATTACGATCATTCAATTGCTCACTGCCTACCTCAGAATAGCGCTCCCATTCGGCGCGTACTCCTAAGTTATCACTGAGGCGATAATCTGCTCCCACCCCATAAAAGGTCGATTTGCCATCCACCTCAGTACTTTGATTAGAGTGAGATTCTTTACTAGTCCACCAGAGCATGCCGCCCTTACCATAAACATGCAGATCATCACTGACAGGTAAGGTCAATACGCCTGCTGCTGTATACCCAGCCCGTTTAGCTTTGGTAGTCGAGCCGTCCGTTTTTTTACCTTGTTGCTCACCAAAGTTGACATAAGAACCGTCTAAAAGTAGACCATTCTGAATAGGGACGCCGGTATAAACTTTCCAAGCATTAGTACTGGTTTCACAATTTTCTAAGCTATCGCAAAAGCCTGTTGAACTTGCTGAGCCTAAATTAGCTCCAAGATAATTAGCATTAGCGCGAGAGCCTGTAGGGGTAGCTTTGGTCTTAGTATTAGATTGAAACAAACCTAGCAAACTATCCAAAGGGGATGATGCGGTATCTGCTGCATAGAGGGGGCTAGACAACAGCATAGCCGCGGGCATAACCCAAGCAGCAAGGTGTTGGCGTGTGGTTTTCATTCAGTCAGTCCTCTTATTTTTTTATTATATTGGACAGAAGGTGATATCTATCTCAGCTATTAAGACTATACGTGAAGGCTAGAGTTCCTGTCGTATTTAGCCGCCAATCGGTTATTTCGCTCCGTTTTGCTTATAAAAATGCTAAAAGTTTGACCAAATTCAACAATAACTTGGTTGACATAAGATTCTGCTAGAATCCCTGTCTCTTTGCGCCGGTGCTAATTATGGGAGAATAGTATGTTGCGTTTATTTAAATTAGATGGCGGCTTTATTAGGGAAATCAAAGTAGATAAAAGCCAATTGACTAGCCAAGTGCAAGAAGCGCAATGGGTTGATATATGTGAGCCGGATGACGATGAGCACTCCTTATTGGAAACCCTATTACACACGGATTTACCTGAGTTTGATGATGTAGAGGAAATCGAATCCTCTGCACGGTGCTTTGTTGATCAAGCAGGTGTGCATGTGCACTCGCTATTTATGTATCAAGAAGATAATCGCTATAGCACGGTATCGGTAGCGTTTATTTTACAAGGTGAGCGTTTAATCACGATTCGTGATGAAAAGTTAGCGGATTTTAGGTTGTTTCGATTAAGGGCACGACGCGGGCAAGTTAAATGCACTCATGTGGCTGATTTGCTAGTGACCCTACTAGAGCAAAAAGTTGAAAACCATGCCGATTATTTAGAGGATATTCATCATCAACTAGAAGATTTAGGGCATTCTGTGTTGGAGGATGAAGAGGCGGATTTAGAGGATGCCATTAGTGATCTGGCGAAATTAGAAGATCGTAACGGCAAAATTCGGCTATGTCTGATGGATACGCAGCGCGGTATTTCGTTTTTATTACGGCATTTGCGAGAGTATCAAGACTCCCACGAAACTCTACGTGAGGTTATGCGAGATATTGAGGGCTTGATGTCTCACACCGCTTTTTTATTCGATAAAATTAACTTCTTAATGAGTTCGACACAGGGTTTTATCAATATTAAGCAAAACCAGATCATTAAAATTTTCTCGATTGCCGCCGTAGTGTTTTTACCCCCTACATTAGTAGCAAGTGTGTATGGCATGAATTTTAATCATATGCCTGAGCTAGATTGGCTTTTAGGCTATCCTTGGGCTTTGGGGCTGATGGTTTTGGCAGGGGTTGCGCCGTATCTGTTTTTTAAGCATAAAGGTTGGCTCTGAATTATAGCTGTTGGTGAAATAAGGAATATGCCATGCGTTTATTAGTCGTAGAAGATGATCCTATGATTGGTGAAAGCCTTGAAGAAAGTCTACGTAATGAAAATTATGCGGTGGATTGGGTGCGTGATGGTCATGGTGCCGAGTTAGCTTTATTGCAAGAGTACGATTTGATCGTATTGGATTTAGGTTTGCCTAAGAAAACGGGTGAGCAAGTACTATCAGATTATCGCAAGCGCCAAGGTCAGGCGGCGATATTAGTCCTGACTGCTCGTGATGTCGTTAAAGATCGGGTCAAAGTGCTCGATAGTGGTGCTGACGATTATCTGGTGAAGCCCTTTGATTTAGATGAGTTATTAGCCCGCATCAGGGCGTTGCTAAGACGTAAATCAGGTCGTACTCAAGCAGAGTTATCAGCCCAAGGCTTGGTACTCAATCCTGCTACTCACGAAGCTCATTTTAATGGTGAGTTGCTGCATTTATCCGCTCGCGAATTTAGTATTTTACAAGTACTTATGGAAGTGCCGGGGCAGGTCGTGTCAAGAGCACGATTAGAAGATAAATTATACGGATGGAATGAGGAGATCGAAAGTAATACCGTGGAGGTTTATATTCATCTATTACGTAAAAAATTAGGCAGTGATTTTATTAAAAATGTGCGGGGAGTAGGCTATAAAGTAGTTGATTATAAGCCATGAAAAAAAGTATCCAGTGGCAATTAATCATTAGTTTGAGTGTTGTATTACTGATTGCTACTAGTTTGGCGATTGGGGGGATTTATGCTGTAGCACATCAAGAAGCTAATAAAGTATTTGATTATTATCTACAGCAAGCCGTTATGTTTACCCCCTTTCATTTGTATGAAGAAGCGGAGTACTCCAGAAAAGATTTATTAAGTGAAGATATTTTCATGCAGGTTTGGAATCCTGACGGCGATTTAATTTATTATTCTAATGCTGACTTTATTATGCCGCGCTATAAAACAATCGGCTTTCAAAATATTGAGGCTTTTGGTTCACATTGGAGAATCTATAGTACTTCGCGGCGGGGGCACGATATTCAGGTAGCACAACCTGACAGTAAGCGCGATTTACTGGCTAGTAATTTAGCTCAGCGTTCCTTACTGCCTTTTTTAGTCTTGATTCCTTTAATGTTATTACTGACAGGCTGGATTGTGAAACGCAATTTTAAACCTGTCACTCAACTCACCTTAGCAATAGAAAAGCGTAGCCCTACTGATCTAGCGCCGATCTCAGCACAAGGTCAACCTCGTGAATTAGTCCCCATTATTTCTGCTTTAAATAATTTATTGGGACAACTCGATCATACCTTGCAATTACAGCATCATTTTATAGCGGATGCCTCACATGAGCTACGCTCTCCATTAGCGGCTTTAAAAATTCAAATTCAATTAGCCGAGCGAGCCAAAACCGACTTACAGCGTTTACAAGCAATTCAAAAATTACGCAATAGGATTGATCGAGCCATTTATTTAGTGGAGCAACTATTAACATTAGCGCGTCACGATGTTCCTACGATTGAAAAAGAATGGGTGCAGCTTAATCCATTAATTAAAGCACTCGTACACGAATATCAAGTACTAGCCCATAATAAAGGGCTAACGCTGATAACGATTAGTCCCGCTCAAAATATTACAGTATTGGCTAATGAGTCCGGCTTAGAAATTTTAATTAAAAATTTACTAGATAATGCCTTGAAATATACACCTACAGGAGGCGAAGTAAAAATAGGGTTAGAAAATAGTCCACTACATATTAATTTATGGGTGGAGGATAACGGTATTGGAATACCAGAAGCGGAAAAATCACAAGTCTTTGAGCGCTTTTATCGAGCGAGTAATCATCAGGAGTCAGGCTCCGGATTAGGTTTGGCGATTGTACATAATATTGTAAAACAATTAGATTTAACGATTGCCTTAAGTACTCCACCTTCAGGGCAGGGCTTACGTGTCACGGTTCAATTCCCGCAATTGCTACCCGTTCTAGGTTAGCTTTGATTGTATTGCTTTTAAGTCATTTTTAATTTTGTACTTGTTAGTCTGTGACCTAGGTTGTGTAGAGACACAACTTAATTTGTTTCGTCTCACAAGAGGTCTGGATAATGAAGTCTAAGCTTGTTTTAGCAGTTGCTTTAGCAACTACCATAGGGTTTGGAGTCGCTCACGCTGAAGATGTGAAAGTGACTACGACTACCACCAGTACACCAGCCGCTATTGTTGCACCTGCTACGACAGCCGCTACACCTGCTGCAACGCCTCCAAAAACTGCTACAAAAACCGCTAAAGTCGTTAAAAAATCGCCTAAAAAATCATCTAAAAAAGTAACCAAAACGGGTAAAAAAACGTCTAAAAAAGTGATGAAAAAAACGGTAGTTAAGAAAGTTACACCACCGGTTAAAGCATCAGTTAAGTAATGATAAATTCGCGCCTTGATCTTATTAGTAATGTCTAATTTTTAATTGAGTTCTTAGTTTTGCCTTATTTCCGCTTATGGATAGTTTTTTGGCGTCAAGGATGAGGCTATGGGGTAACGGTGTAGTGGTTGCTGTTACCCCTATTTCTTTTTTTCCGCGCCTTCATTCCTCGTTTACGTCTGCTAGCCTTTAGACTTTCTTGGCAGACGCTATTTATCCATGACATGATCTGATTATTAAGACCAATAATTGGAGTACTTCATGTCTCATACCCTTGATAATACTGTCTTTAAACCTATCAATATTGCTGTTTTGACGGTCTCTGATACTCGTACTGAAGACAATGACACCTCCGGCAAAGTACTGTGTGAGCGTATTAATGCAGCAGGGCACAAGGTCGCGGCTAAGCAGATTGCTCCTGATAATCTTTATGCTATTCGAGCCATTGTGTCGCAATGGATTGTGAATCCCGATATTCATGCAGTCATTACCACCGGAGGCACGGGTTTAACGGGGCGTGATGTGACACCAGAAGCGATTAAAGTACTTTACGATAAAGAAATTGAGGGGTTTGGTGAGTTATTCCGGCAGGTTTCATACAGTCTGATTAAAACCTCTAGCTTACAATCTCGTGCTATAGCTGGGTTAGCCAATGGGACGGTACTCTTTAGTTTGCCCGGTTCACCAGGGGCGTGTAAGGATGGTTGGGATAATATTATTATTCATCAACTAGATAGTCGCCATAAACCGTGTAATTTAGTTGAACTAATGCCACGGTTCTTAGAGGTTTGAAACTAGGCTTTTACTTTGCGACCCTTTACCTCGCAAGTAGGTAAGGGGGCAAATGATGACGATTACCAAGCAAAAATCTTTCCGGGATTCATAATATTATGTGGATCAAGTGCGTGTTTAATCATTCGCATGACTTCGACGGTCTGATCACCTAGCTCAGCACTTAAGTACTTTTGTTTGCCCTGCCCAATCCCATGCTCACCGGTGCAAGTTCCACCCATACGAATAGCGCGTTCACTCAAACGTGCCATAAAGGCTTCTGCTTTTGCAATTTCGGCGGGATTTTTTACATCAATTAACAGTGATACATGAAAATTCCCATCCCCCACATGCCCAACAATCGGGGCAATTAAGTCAGAAGCTTCAATATCCGCACGGGTCTCAGCTACACAATCAGCTAAGCGTGAAATCGGTACACAGGCATCTGTAGCACACGGTTTACAATCGGGGCGCAGTGATTGTACGGCAAAATAAGCTTGATGGCGGGCTTTCCACAGTTGAGCTAATTGTGAATCATCACTAGTCCATGTGAACGTATTAGCACCATATTCTTTTGCTATTGTGGCAAAGGTTTCAGCCTGTTCCGGTACACTCAAAGTACTCCCATGAAACTCTACAAAGAGGGTGGGTAATTCCGGCATATGGAGTTTGGAGTAATGATTGCAGGCTTTAACCTGCAACTCATCCAATAACTCAATGCGGGCGATGGGAATACCGTATTGAATGGTCTGAATGACCGCAAGACAGGCATCATTGACCGTTGGAAATGCACACACTCCCCCTGCAACCACTTCAGGTCGCCCAAAGACTTTGACAGTCAATTCACTGATCAGTCCTAACGTGCCCTCAGCGCCAATAAATAAACGAGTCAGGTCATAACCAGCAGCACTTTTTTTAGCACGACTGGCAGTTTTAATCACTTCACCCGATGCGGTAATGACTTCTAAATTTAAAATCACATCTTTCATCGTGCCATAGCGTACTGCATTTGTCCCAGAAGCGCGGGTTGAAGTCATGCCGCCTAACGTGGCATTAGCACCCGGATCAATAGGGAAAAATAAGCCAGTATGACGCAAGGCTTGATTCAAGGCTTCACGTGTAACGCCGGGTTGTACCGTGACTGCTAAATCCTCTGCGTAGATATCTAGTACTTGATTCATATTGGACAGATCAATACACACGCCACCTTGTGGGGCGTTAACATGTCCCTCTAATGAAGAGCCAATACCAAACGGAATAATGGGGCATTTATATTGCGCCGCGATTTTTACCGCATCTATCAGCATTTGTTTATTTTGGGCAAACAATACGCCCTCAGCGGGCTGATTAGTCAACCATGTTTGTGTATGAGCATGTTGTTGGCGAGTGGTTAAATTCGTAGTGAAATGTACGCCAAAATACTGAGCAAACGCTTCAATAGCAGCATAGTGAGGTGAGGTCATGTGTTGCCATCCAAGATCAATTCAATTAACACTAGAGTACTGCAATTAAGCTTTTATTGCTTGGCGGGAATCGAGTAGGTACCCACTGCATGGGCGACAGGTTCATCATCCCCTTCGGAATAAATACTGACCTCACCCACCGCCAGTACTTTGCCTAACTTGAGTAAAGTACACACGCCTATCAAATCCTTATCAGCTTTAGGTTTAAGTAAAAAATTAATATTAAGATTAGTGGTGACTGCTAAGGGCACTAAACCAATTTCGCCCAAAATAGCGACATACAGCGCTACGTCTGCCAACAACATCATCACAGGCCCCGACACCGTTCCGCCCGGACGCAATGAGGAAAAATCGACTTTGTAGCGCACCGTACTACTACGATTACCGATTTTTTCCACAGTGGCAGGGCATTGTGGAAACTCATTGGCTAAGAAGGTGTTGATTTGTTGAGTGCTGAGCATCGGTGCTCCTCCAAAAAATTAGGCAATGCCATTAAAATAACATTGCCTCACAGTACTTAACGATATTTTTGTAAATACATTTTCTCAAAGCCACGTTTTGCCCAGTGAAAGAGTTTGAGATTAGGCAACAAAGTACTACCTGATTCAGTACGTCTAATAAACATACCTTTATCACTAGAGTCCACAATACAAATTAATTCGATTTTAAAGGTGTGATTAGTGGGTTGCCCTTTAATCTCAGCTACTAAATTTTTAGCAGCGGCTTCGGCTTGTAAATCCGCCATGTGGGCTTGCTTAGGCATCCAATCAGGCCCCGGAAAACTGCCCGAATCGCCTGCCACATAAACCTTATCAAAACCTGCCACTTTGCAATGCTGATCTGCTTGAACTAACCCACCCGCAGAACGGGGTAGTTCACTATTATCAAACCACGAATTACCCGTCATGCCGGGCATAAATAAAATCAAATTCGCTTCAAACTCGCCGCCTTCGGTTTTGACTTTATTAGCTTCAAAGCCTTTCATTTTGTGCCCTAAATGGCGCTCAATCCCGCGTTTCTCCATTTCCTTAAATAAGTGTTCTACTGCTTTTTCGCCCAAACGATTACCGGGCTTTTCGGCAGGACTAAAAAACACCAGTTTAAAAGCATCACGGCGATTTTGTTTACGTAGTAAAGTATCAATGCCAAATAAGTACTCAAACATAGGCCCACCCCGCATAGCAGTAGGCTCATTGGGATTACCTGCAAATCCAATAGCAATCGTGCCGCCCATCATGTCTTTCAAACGATCCCGAATTTTTTCGGCGGCATCAACGCCTTCACAAGGGGTAATGGCGTGCTCAATACCGGGGAGCTTTTTAATAAATTGCCCGCCTGAGGCAATAATGACACCATCACTAGTCACAGTACCCTGATCGGTTTCAATCGTGCGTCCACCGTCTTTTAAGCCAGTGACTTTGGCGGCTTTGAACTGTACATTCATACGCTTTAGAAAGTTATCTAAAGGAATAAGTACCTCTTCTCGAGTCCGCAGACCACTAGGAATCCAAATGGTACTAGGCAAAAATTGCAGCTCTTTTTTCGGTGAGATTAAAGTGATATCGAGGGTTTTATCGAGCTTACGCAGGGTGCGAATGGCGGTTAAACCCGCAAAACCTGCGCCAATAATGGCGATATGTGTCATGGAGTAGCCTTAAAAATGGATATAAATGATAAAACGGTTATGCAGTGCACACCTGTGAAAGTCAAGTAGCGAAAAGAGGCAGTACTTTAGTAGGTTAATTGACTGAGTACTTTGATAAGTCACAATAGCGAGGCAATCTAAAACCACGCCTTATAACTATAAGTACTTAGATTGTGGTTAGCTCTTAGTCGAGCTAGTTTTTGATTCAAATCCTTGAATCCTCTCAGGAGTTTAAAATGGCAGATACTGAACACAGTCAGACCAGTAGTTTTGCAAGTCAGCATTTATCTATGATTTTTAAATACATTGGTATTAGCTTTGTGGCGGGGGCGGTGAGTCATGGGGTTTTCTCTGGATCACGGTCACTGTTTACGGCTGGGCTGGGTGTGATAATGTTTTTAATAGGGCAATGGATTGAATATCGTCAAACCGGTAATGGAGGTAAGACGATGTGGCAATCATTACTGGTGGGTGCGGTATTAGCGATTGGGATGGGCTTTTTTACAGGAAGTTTGCAACATTTTCCTGACTCTCCCCAACGGAGTCTTTGGGTAGTGCCTATTGGTTTTGCTATGACCTTAGCCGCCTTACTATGGCTTAATAAGGATAAGTTAACGGGTAATGTTAAACGCTATGCGGCTATTTCAATGGTAGCGGTCAGTGCCATTGCTTTAGGGTCGTATCAGTATTTTAGTTTAAATCCTATGGCCGATAATCACGGTGGTCACGATCATGGTACAGTCGCCAGTACTGCAAACCCTGATACAGCCGCTCACGATCATGCCGCACATGATCATAGTACTGAAACAGCAACAGCTCCGAGCACTCCTATTATGGCTAATAATACTATGACCAACGCTGTTAATAGTCCGGTCTCAACTACAGTTGAGCCAGCCCATGATCACAGTACTCACGATCATGGAACTACAGCAGTAACCGTCCAAAGTACTCCCGCTCATGACCACAGTACGCATGATCATAGTTCTCAAGCTGTAGCCATTAGGCAAGCAGGTGAGGCAGCTAAAGTAGATCGAGTCATTAACATTACTATGGATGATACGATGCGCTATCAACCTAGCAACATTTCGGTCAAGGAAAATGAAACAGTACGTTTTATTGTAGAAAACAAAGGTAAAATTAAGCATGAACTCACACTGGGCGATCCCGCAGCTTTAAAAGAGCATGCTGAAAAAATGTTGAAGTTTCCAAACATGCAACACAATGACCCTAATATGGTGGCATTGGAAGCAGGCAAAACCGGTGAAATTATTTGGCAGTTTACTAAGGCAGGAACAGTGGACTTTGCTTGTTTACAACCGGGGCATTTTGAGGCAGGTATGCGTGGCGCAGTGGTGGTGAAAAAACCTTCCTGATTTTTGTTTATAGTGTGAGTACTTTGTATGGGTACTCACGCTTATCTTATCTAATCTAGAGCAGTAATAGGTTCGGTTACACAGTCTGATTTGCTTAGCCGCTTATACATAGTCAGCTCTCTTTCTTTCTTAACTCACTCACACAATAACCATATTTTAAAACGCAATATTTTCTAAGTACTTGTGTTTTCCTTAGGTTTGCTGAGCGAGGTTAAGTATGGCTGTTCTTAATTCATCTACAACCTTTTCGATTGTCCATATTGCCATGATGTGCCGCTATGCGGGGGTGGGCTTAATGGTCGTGGCAATGGGGCAGTATTTTGGGGGTAATAAACGCTCGTGGATAATGGCGGGAATAGGCATAGCCCTCTTTATCTTGGGGCATATGATGGAGTACTTCGCCTCTGAATCTCGCGTTAAACGAGGGGTTTTGAGCACTTTGCTGTTGGGCAGTTTGCTGGCAGTAGGGGTGGGCTTATTTATAGGAGGGCTATTACAGTTTGCTGTTCGTCCGGAGCAAAGTGTATGGTTAGTACCTTTAGGCGGAGCATTATCACTACTGGGTTTGGTGTTTAGCCTTG
>JBDKGX010000029.1:0-27193 GCA_039797965.1 Pseudomonadota bacterium | reverse complement strand
GTAAGATAGCTTATTCCCGTGAATAACTAACCCATCCGGTCTAGTTGGGGGAGTGGAATTATATAAAACCGCCAAGGAGCAGCATAAGAATGTCAAATTCGACTATTATTTATACGCTAACCGATGAAGCGCCTTTATTAGCGACTTACTCTTTTTTACCCATTATTCAAACCTTTGCCAAGCCTGCTGGGATTGAGGTAGTAACGAGTGATATTTCGGTAGCAGCACGTATATTGGCTGAGTTTCCTGACTACCTAACAGAGGAACAACGTGTACCGAATAATTTGGCGGAATTAGGGCGCTTAACTCAAGAACCCACGACTAACATTATTAAATTGCCTAATATCAGTGCTTCATTGCCACAATTAAATGCGGCGATTAAAGAGCTGCGTTCTAAAGGCTTTATGGTTCCTGAGTACCCTGATAATCCTCAATCCGATGAAGAAAAAGCATTAGTCAAGCGTTACTCTAAAGCACTAGGAAGCGCGGTTAATCCGGTATTACGTGAAGGTAACTCAGATCGTCGTGCTCCTGCAGCAGTAAAACGTTACGCACGCAACAACCCCCATAAAATGGGCAAATGGAGCCATGCCTCACGGACTCACGTGGCACATATGACTCACGGTGATTTTTACCACGGTGAAAAGTCCATGACCATGCCACGCGAATGTGATGTGAAAATGGACTTAGTGACGAAAGATGGTCGCGTGATTGTTCTCAAAGAAAAAACGCACCTTCTAGCGGGCGAAATCATTGACAGTATGTTTATGAGTAAAAAAGCGTTATGCGATTTCTACGAAGAAGAAATCCAAGATGCTAAAGATACTGACATGCTGTTCTCCTTACACGTCAAAGCGACGATGATGAAGGTCTCGCATCCGATCGTATTCGGTCATGCGGTTAAAACGTTCTACAAAGAGTTATTTGCAAAGCATGGTGAGTTATTCAAGCAAATTGGGGTAAAACCTAATAATGGCATGAGTAGCGTCCATGAAAAGATCAAAACGTTACCACAAGAAAAACAAGACGAAATTTTAGCGGATATCAAAGCAGAAGAAGCCAAACGCCCTCGTTTAGCGATGGTGGATTCAGATAAAGGGATTACTAACCTACATGCTCCGAATGATGTAATCGTGGATGCGTCTATGCCAGCCATGATTCGTGATGGTGGTAAAATGTGGGGGCCAGATGGCAAATTGCATGACACCAAAGCGGTACAACCAGAGAGTACTTTCGCGCGTATTTATCAGGAAGTGATTAACTTCTCTAAAACCAATGGTGCATTTGACCCGCGGACGATGGGTACTGTACCTAACGTCGGTCTGATGGCACAACAAGCTGAAGAATACGGTTCACACGATAAAACTTTTGAAATTCCTGAAGCGGGTGAAGCTCGCATTGTTGACGACCAAGGCAATGTACTGATGGTACAAAATGTCGAGGAAGGTGACATTTGGCGTATGTGTCAAGCTAAAGATGCGGCTGTCAAAGATTGGGTAAAATTAGCCGTGACTCGTGCTCGTTTGTCTAAAACGCCAGCGGTATTTTGGTTAGATCCTTATCGCCCTCATGAAAATGAGCTGATCAAAAAAGTGAATCGTTATTTAGAAGAATACGATCTGACAGGTGTGGAAATCCACATTATGTCGCAGTTACGCGCGATGCGTTTCACTTTAGAGCGTGCGTTCCGTGGTTTTGATACCATTTCGGTAACGGGTAATATTCTACGGGATTACCTGACTGACTTGTTCCCCATTTTAGAGTTAGGTACTAGTGCTAAAATGCTGTCTATCGTGCCTTTAATGGCAGGTGGGGGCTTATTTGAAACGGGCGCGGGCGGTTCAGCTCCTAAGCATGTACAGCAATTAATCGGTGAAAACTATTTACGTTGGGATTCACTTGGTGAGTTTTTAGCGTTAACCGTATCGATTGAAGATGTGGCGCAAAAAACGGGTAACAAAAAAGCTCAAGTACTAGCAGATACCTTAGATCATGCTACTGAAAAACTATTAGACAACAATAAATCACCTGCACGTAAAGTCGGTGAGTTGGATAATCGTGGTAGCCATTTCTACTTAGCGATGTACTGGGCGCAAGCGTTGGCAGAGCAGACCGAAGATGCTGAGTTAGCAGCACAGTTTGCACCTTTGGCTCAAGCCTTGACCGCTAATGAGGCGGCGATTGTGGCTGAATTAAATGGCGCTCAAGGTCATCCAGTGGATATCGGTGGCTACTATGCTCCTGATCCGGTGAAAACTAGTGCAGTCATGCGTCCTAGTGCAACATTGAATCAAGCTTTAGCTGCGTTTGCAGGTTAATTAAATACTGGTTGCTTAAGTAACTAAAAAAGCCCTGCTAGTGAAAACTAGTGGGGCTTTTTTAATGGTATAAGTACTAACCAAACATTTCTTGAGTAATATTAGTGTACCAGCCATGTGCATAGGCAGCCTCTGTCTTGCGCACCTCATCGCTAGCGGCTAAAGGTGATACACCCCCTGAGTCTTTAACGCTAACAATAGACGGTTTACCTTCCTCAGTGGTGCCTACTTTAAATACCGCCGCTACAGAAATACCATAATCTTTACCTACTAAACTATAGCAAATATTAATGTGCGAAGTGTCGGGTAACTCTTTGCCTTGTAAAGTACTCACAATAGCAGCGGCTACTGTTTTGGCTTGTGAATTAGCGGAGTAGGCTGATTTAGGCATTGCACCTGCGATACAGGCATCACCAATGACATACACATCGTTGTGAAGGGTCGACTCAAAGGTTTTAAAATCAACCGGACACCAACCCGACTCACTCACTAAACCTATATCATGAGCGATTTTACCAGCCTTTTGAGGCGGAATAATGTTGAGTACTTCAGCTTTAATCTCATCACTAAAGGCTGTGGTCACTGTACGGGTTTTAATATCCACTTTTGTGACTTCAGCTTGATCCTCTAAGCCTCGCCATTCAATCAGGCTTTTGTCAGTGCCATAGCCATAAAGTTTTTTCCAGCCTTCGATAAATTGCTCTTGTTTAGAAAAGGCTGATTTCGCATCTAAAAGGAGTACTTTGGATTTAGGTTTATATTGTTTGAGGTATTGTGCAATTAAACTGGCTCGCTCATAAGGGCCGGGTGGGCAACGATACGGATTAGCAGGGACTGAAATGACGACTAAGCCACCATCGGATAAGTTCTCTAATTGTTGACGCAATAAAGTAGTTTGTTCGCTGGCTTTCCACGCATGAGGAATAGTTGTTGAGGCTTCCTCATCATAGCCTTCAATCGCATCCCATTTTAAATCAGTACCGGGCGAAACCACTAGTTTGTCGTATTTAAATTCACCTTGCTTAGTTGTGATCGTTTTGGCTTTGGTATCGACTTGAGTGACTTCATCAATCACCACCTGAATACCCGCCTTGCGTAAGCCGTCGTAATTAAAACTAATGCTGTCTAAAGAGCGCTCACCACTAATTACTTCATTACTCATATAGCAGGTGTGATAAGTGGGATTACGCTCAATCAAGGTTACCTCAAGACTAGGGTCAAACCGACGTAAATAGCGAGCGGCTGTTGCGCCACCGCTGCCCCCACCAATCACTACGACTTTAGCGCCTGCCCCGAATGACAGTAGCGGAAAACCCATGAACCCTAAAGCAGCAGCACCCAAACTAGTTTTTAATAAAGTGCGACGTGAAATAGTAGACATTTAAGTACTCCTTATTGGCTGACAGTAGGCAGGGTGGCGAGATAGCTAGCAATCAGTTTAAGGTCTTCATCACTATAACCTTTGGCAATGCGGTTCATGAGCGTAGCAGGGCGCTGATCCCTTTTAAAACTGAGTAAGGTTTCATGGAGTTTGTCCGCACTCAATCCCGTTAGGCTAGGGATGGGCAATCCTTTACTCACACCCTTATCACCATGACAAGCAAAACAAGGCTGGACTAATAAACTAGCGCGACTAATAGGCAGGGGAGTGTCATTAGCATAACTGGTGGAGAAAAATAAATTTAACGAGAGACAACTTAGTATCCAAAGTGTCTTGTTAGACATAGGGATGCTCCTTGAGTGGGGCTATAAAAAGAATCCGCTATATGTAACCAATACATGAGCATTATTAAAAGTAATAAAATCAGCTTAGCTTATTTTAAAAAGTGCTAAAGTATAAAAAGGTTTAAAGTACTCAATTAAATTAAAAAGGCGAGTATGAGTCGCCTTTAAATAAACAAATAATTCTTATAGTGGTTAGCTTTTTTGGCTCAAGTACTTTACCGCACTCACTAATACATCAATTTCCTCAAACGTATTATAAAATGCCAAGGATGGGCGCACCGTGGCTTCTAAACCAAAACGGCGTAAGATGGGTTGTGCACAATGATGTCCGGTTCGCACGGCAATACCTTCTTGATTAAGTACTTTGCCCACTTGTTCAGTGGTATAACCATCTAACACAAACGATACCACGCTAGCTTTATGCGGCGCTGTTCCAATCAGCTTTAAGCCTTTAATAGGGCGCAAATGTTCAGTGGCATACTCAACCAGTGAATGTTCATACGCAGCGATATTCGGTAAACCCAAACTACTGACATAATCCAGTGCTGCGGCTAGTCCTACTACATCGGCAATATTGCCCGTTCCTGCTTCAAAGCGTAACGGTGGCTTACGATAGACCGTACGCTCAAAGGTCACATCCTCAATCATATTGCCACCGCCTTGCCACGGTTGCAGTGTTTCGAGTACTTCAGCTTTACCGTATACCGCACCAATACCCGTAGGTGCAAAGATTTTATGCCCTGAAAACACATAAAAATCAGCATCTAAGGCTTGTACATTGACGGGAATATGCGAAATACCCTGTGCGCCATCAATCAGTACTTTGGCACCTACCCCATGCGCTAAAGCAATAATTTCTTCAATCGGGGTAATCGTACCTAATGCATTCGAGACTTGCGTGACCGACACCAATTTGGTTTTAGAACTGAGTAATTTAACGTACTCATGTAATAACAGTTGCCCACGATCATCGACGGGAATAACTTTCAGTACTATGCCCATTTCTTCACGTAGCTGTTGCCACGGCACGATATTAGCGTGATGTTCAAGTTGCGACACAATCACTTCATCGCCTGCTTTGAGATGTTGTTTACCCCATGTTTTAGCGATTAAGTTAATGCCTTCCGTGGTACCTCGCACGAAGATAATCTCATCGGCAGATTTTGCCCCAATAAAATGGGCTACTGTTTGCCGTGCATGGTCGTAAGCATCCGAAGCACGAGCCGCGAGTTCATGAGCAGCACGATGTACATTAGAATTTTCATGTTGGTAAAAATGGCTGATGCGATCAATCACTACCTGTGGTTTTTGCGTGGTGGCGGCATTATCAAACCAAATTAAAGGCTTGCCATTCACACGCTCTTGCAAAATCGGAAAATCACGGCGTACTGCGTGAATATCTAACCCTTGAGTACTAATAGGTTTTACAGGGGCTTTAAAGCCCTGATAACTCGAAGCACTTGGTATCGGATGATCAACGCTGGGCGGTTGGATCAGCGTATTAGCATCAGGTCGTGAGTACTCTAGAAAATAATACTGTGGTTCAGTATTGGCTACAGGCGTACTGGGTATTGCCTTATTTACTAAACCTAAATTCACTCCGCTCAGATCAAAATCAGGTAGACCTAAGCCTTTAGGTTTGCTGGTAAAGTCGGGATAAATATAAGGGGCTGAGCCCGTCGCTACACTATTAGCGACGACAGCGGGTAAACGTTGCGCCAAGGCGGGGGTATTTACCCAATGTTGTGGATCATTGTGTGGCAATAGCGCAATACTAGGAGGTAAATCCTTAGTACGGGGTGCCGTTACAGGTAATGCTCCAAATAAGCTAGAGGCGAGCTGTGATAGCCACGCCTCGTCTACCGGAGCACTAAAGTTATTTATAGGTGCTGGGGTAGTCATGGTATTTGCTGACCTCTACATCATCTAACACGGCTAATGAATCTTCGGTAAGTACTGCCAGTGAGCAATACAACGACACCAAGTAGGATGCAATCGCACTACGATTAATGCCCATAAAGCGCACAGACAGCCCCGGACTTTGCTCACCCACTAAACCAGGTTGGAATAAACCGACTACGCCTTGACGTTTTTCGCCCGTACGGATTAACAGAATTTTGGTTTTGCCATCTTCAACGGGTACTTTATCCGATGGAATCAAGGGGATGCCGCGCCAAGTAATGAATTGTGAACCGAACAGGCTTACCGTGGGGGGCGGCACACCACGACGGGTACATTCACGTCCAAATGCAGCAATCGCGGCGGGATGCGTTAAGAAAAATCCCGGCTCTTTCCAGACTTTTAGTAATAAATCATCCAAATCATCAGGAGTAGGTGCACCTGTTAAAGTTGATAGGCGCTGATCATCTTGCACACTGGCTAATAAACCGTATTCGGGATTATTAATGAGTTCGCTTTCTTGACGTTCTTTAATTGTTTCAATCGTTAAGCGTAATTGCTCACGAATTTGGTCATGGGGGCTGCTGTATAAATCGGATACCCGCGTATGTACGTCTAAAATGGTCGATACACCATTTAAAAAGTACTCACGCGGCGAAGTATCATAGTCCACAAAGGTTTCGGGCAATTTAGCTTCATCGCGCTGGGTACAAGCCACCCGTACATCTTGCGGATTGCTGACTTGGTTAACCCGATAAATACCTGCTTCTACCGGAATCCATTGTAAGAGTTGTACCAGCCAGCGTGGCGTAATCGTAGACAGTTGTGGCGCGGTTTTGGTGGCATTGGCTAATTGACGAGCCGCCCCATCACTCAATGCGCGTTGAATGTTTTCAGTTTCAGCCATTGCAGGCATCTCCTTATAAGGGGAAAAATAAAATGAGTACTAATGGTTTAAAAAGTTAATGTGAGCTTTGTGCAATATAACTATTGGGCGGTACGGCATGAGTGAGCCAGACATTGCTCCCGATCGTGGAGCCTTTACCCACGGTGATAGACCCTAGTACGGTAGCGCCTGCATAAATCACCACGTCATCTTCTAAAGTTGGATGGCGGGGTAAGCCCTTTTGCAGAGAGCCATCGGCATTTTTAGGGAAGCTTTTTGCCCCTAAGGTCACCGCTTGATAAAGCCGCACATTTTTACCAATCACAGCAGTCTCACCAATCACTACGCCAGTGCCATGATCAATAAAAAAGCCACTCTCAATCTGTGCGCCGGGATGAATATCAATCCCCGTTTCTGAATGAGCTAATTCAGCAATAATCCGCGCAATTAAATACAAATCTTTTAAGTAAAGTTGGTGAGCAATGCGGTGATATAAAATAGCTTTAATACCCGGATAGCAAATGAGTACTTCATCAACTGTGTGTGCCGCAGGGTCTCCATTAAATGCCGCTAAAATATCTAAATCTAAAAGTGAGCGAATAGCAGGTAAGGTTTTGGCAAAATCATAAACTAATTGTTTAGCTATTAGCTCTAGGTGGTAATCATCATCCAATAAGTCGTTTTTAGCTTGATGCTGATAAGCTAACTCTAGTTTTACTTGTGAAAATAAACTATTTAAAGCGGTATCTAATTTTAATCCTACGTAGTAATCTTCGGTTTCAGTATTTAAATGAGCAGGGCCCAGCCTTAATGGAAACAGCACATGAGCAATAGTTTTTACTACATGCTGAAGTACTTCATGTGAAGGGAAATAATGCCCCGCATTTTTAGCTAAGGGGCTATGTTCATCACGCCATTTTTGTCGAATTTGCTTTAGCTCCTGAACAATCGTTTCAATATGCCAGCCCTGTTTGGGGTAAATATCAGCATTAGGTAATTGTTTCATCGCAGTCTCCCTCATTGTTGTTGCCAAGGCAGTTGATGAAATCGCCAGCCACCTAATTTACCGCGTTGATTTTCCTCGCTTAAATCTCCTTCAAACCCTTCGGATACATTAAATACTTGAGTAAAACCTGCTTTAGTCGCGGCTTCTGCTGCTTGTGCAGAGCGTTTACCACTGCGACAAATGAGTAATAAGGTTTGTTGTTTTTGAAATTTACGTTCTAGTTCTTTAATAAAACGTGGATTCCGAGTCATATGAGTTCCAATAGCCCAAGGAATGTGAATACTATTGGGCACTGTGCCTACATAAACTAATTCCTCAAAAGTACGGACATCAATTAAAGTGGCTAAACCATTTTGAACTAAATGCCATGCTTGTTTAGGGTGTAAACTCCCCGCATAAGGTACGGTAGTATGACTTTTTATAAAGTACTCTGAGTTAGAGGGGGGTTGATAGTAGTCATTATTATCGCTAGCTGTATTAATTAATGCATCACTCATTTTTAATAATCCTAAAGCATTTATGTCAGTGCGGTTAAGTGTAGATGAGTGAATACTAACAAGTACTATTGCCGCTCTGAACTAAGAAAAATAGGATTGTTTATAATTTATTTGGGATTGGGGTGTATGATATTATTTATTTTTTATAGGTTATGCACATAAAGTGATAATAAGCTTTATGTGCATTTCGTAATAAGCATTAAATAAAATTAGTAAGAGTTAGCCATTTGAAAAGTACCTTGGGGCAGGTAAGCTTGTGATTGATAGAGGTCTTTAAAGATTTTAAGACCTTGGGGCCATGCACCAAAACCTGATGCCACATTAATATGTCCTGCTTCACCTATATTAATCAGCAGGCTTTCCCAGTGATTTGCCCACGTTTGTACGCTGTCTAATGTCATCCAAGGATCATTAGTACTCGCTACGACTGCACTAGGAAAAGGTAGGGGTTGTTTGGGGAGTTGTGAGGCAATAGTGTTCGCCGAATTAATATAAGGTCTACCCATGACAAAGCCTTGCACATTAAAACGATTAGGCTCAGCGGGCGCTACCAACATAGCACCTGCAATGCGTTCTGACCGATGAAACGCCGCTTGTACACTCGCCAAGCAACCAAAACTATGGGCAATAATCCAGACTCGTCCACGAGTTTGATCAATATAATCAATAATTTGTTTTGACCAAGTACTGAGTACAGGATTATCCCAATCTTTTTGCTCTACTCGCACCGTATTGGGCAGTTTACGCTCTATCCATGTCTGCCAGTGTTGCAGTTCACTACCATATAAACCAGGTACTATCAGAATACGTTCCATCGGTACTCCTCACTCATTTTTAATATAGGAGTACTTTAGGGAGAGACGGTGAGAAAACGAACTAAGAAAAAGTGGATTACATATTCATGTAGTGAGACTTAGTGTGTGCATAGTAGTGGGAGACAGCTAGATTTAATTTGAGAAGTGGCAGGATTTTTCCTATTCTTACTAAGTATTACTATAGGCAATAAGGAGTACTTAATATGCAAATTACTACCTCTGTGACTAGCAAAGGACAAGTCACTATTCCTTTACACATCAGGCAACAATTAGGCATTAAAGCAGGTAGTAAGGTGGAGTTTATTTGGGTTAATGATCGGGTGGAGTTACGTGTGAAAAGTACGCCCTGTACCATCGCTACTAGTAGTTTTGGTATGGTCAAGAGTAAACGTAAAGCAGTTCCTGTCGATTTTGACCCCGCGAGTTTATTAAAACCATGATTGGATTAGATACGAATATTTTAGCTCGTTACTTTATTGAAGATGAGGGCGATGCTGAGGCTATGAAGCAACGAGTTATAGCTCGTAACCTAATTGAATCGGGTAAAGCTCTAATGGTGAGTAAAACAGTAATCTTAGAGTTTGAGTGGGTAATGCGAGGTTTTTATCAGCTTGAGCGTAATGAGGTCGCTAGTGTACTAAAAGCCCTACTAAGTTTTCCTCATATTCTAATTGAGGATAGTAGTGAGGTTGAGCAAGGTATTGATAACTTAGAGCAAGGTTTGGATTTTGCAGATGCTTTGCATCATGCAAGTTATAAAAGCTGTGAAGCAATGGCAACTTTTGACAATAAAAAATTTTCACAAAAAGCTAATAAATTAGGTTTAGCTCCTAAGGTTTTTGTTCCGAAGTAGCTGTAAGAGGATTAAGGCTATGGCTGATATTGGGGAAATGGGTGAGAGTAAGTTTAGCTACTGGTGTGCAGAAGCTGAAATTGTATGTAATTACTCTAAAATTGATAAGACAGGTTGGGACTTTTTTATAGAGTTTAATGATGCTTTTGACAAAAACTTACCTTTAGATATGCAGCCTCCTCGTATAGAAGCTAAGGTGCAGGTGAAGTCTACAAAATCAACAAAACGATTAGTACAAGTTTCGTTATCAAACTTACAACGTCTAGCTACATCTATTCAGCCAGCATTTTTTGTATTTATAGAGTTTGATCAAAATAATCAGTTTTCTAACGCTTATCTAAAACATGTAGATGAGGATTTAATAAAAGAAATACTGCACAGACTCAGAAAAGAAAGTTCTAATGGAAAAAATATTAGCCCAAACAAAAGAGAAATGGTTGTCAAATATGATCCTACTAAAGATTACTTAATTAAAAATGGAAGTGACCTAAAGAGTTCTATACTAAATTGTATTCCGCATGGTTTATCTGCTTATCAGAAAAATAAAAATAGTATTCTTTCAAAAGTAGGTTTTGAGGATGGTTATGGGTATGTTAGATTTATTCTAAATGCGGATGACATTAAATCTATGGTTGATATGTCACTGGGCTTAGATACTTCAGTCTCCTTAAAGGAGGCAAAATTCTTTAACAGTAGGTTTGGTATTGATATTGAAGACAGTGAGTTTTCAGATTGGTCATTCTACTCTTTAACATTAGATAATCCTAAACCACATACTAAGGGTGTTTTGAGATTTATAGTAAAAAACTCACAAAGTGCTTGGTTAGATTTTCACTGTGATTGTTATATATCTATAATAACCCATCCCGAATACAGAAAAATTAGATTAAAAACAAATACATATAGTATGTACTTAAGTAGTAACAGGTTAAATTTTGAGTTTAACCCAAAATCTGAAAAAGTTGGCTTCATTGATTTATATAAAACAATAAAATTATTGCATTGGATAACAAAAAATAAAAATAATATTAAAGCTGAGGTCTACTTAGAAGAAAGATTAGCAATTACTGTAAATGATTTGGGGGCTTTAGATAGTACAGGTTCCTATGAGCATCTGTGGCGAAAAGCTGAAGCTGCTAAATATTTTTTTGATATGTTTGATTTGTTCGACGAGAAAATGAGTATTAATGATTTGCAGCTTTATGGTGATTCACTTGTTGGCTTGCAAAGTGTTATAAAATTATCACCAGATAAATTTAAAATCAATTTTAACCTTGATGGGGAAAATAAGCAGGAAATAGATAATTTTGTTAGTATTTGTACATTCTGTGCCATATTTTCAAATAAAGCACTTTATATAGTTTTGGCTTGGGAGGGAAAAGCTATTCTAGGTATGAATAATGTATATACACTCCAAACTCATGAAGTGAAGCAATGTGAAAAATTTATTTTTTCTGTTGATAAGGTCTTGGATAGTAAAAATTCTGAGGAAATAATGAGTGATTGTGCGAATTCGTATATTGATGAGGGTTGGGAGGTTGCAATAAACCCTGATATTCAATACATTTCGACCAGCGATGAGTAGTTCATTTAGCTTAGTCTCTCTAGCCGACTCAAGTGCATATTTAAGGAAAAGCCTAAGCTTTTAGATAATTCATAAGCTCTATTTTTAAGTACTTGGTTAGTATCAGTATTGGGTACTCGTCCAGCAATAATAATCCAATTATGACTCGAAGTACTGATTGTTCTTATATCGGGAAAATACTGATGTAGGCGACTTAAAATAGTGGTAGTAGCTTGATGTTCAGTCCAAGCATTAATCACTAAGTATCCATCTTCTTTTAGTTGTTTTACACAATTATCAATAAAAGTCTGATGAAATTGATTAGGGTCTGCCCCTTGAGCTTGATATAAGTCAGTAAAAATAATATCGACTTTACGATCAATACCAGACTCTAAAAAAGTACTGGCTTCAGTATTAAGGAGTTGGATTTTTTTACCATAAGGTAATTGAAAGTACTTAGTCGCTAATTCTATTACCGCAGGGCGTAATTCTACCGCAGTAATATATAAGCCTTTAAATTGATAATGCAAAGCCGTCGCTAAACAGCCACCGCCTAACCCTAATAACAATACTCGTGCTGGCTGTTTAAATAACAAAACCAATAACATGGCTTGAGCATATTCATGCTGCAAAATCTGGGGTTGAGCTTTCATGATGCGGCTTTGCTCATCATTATCCGCAAAAGAAAGTACTCGATATTGACCATCATCTTTGACGGTTATGGTGCCCCATTCATCACTACGTGAGTCCAGTATTTGCATCACTCACCTAAGGGTTTCAGTAAATCGAGTAAATCTTCTGCACTTAAGTCCGTATCTTCTGACACTTTGCCAGAGTACAAACCATCAGCTAATGCTTGTTTACGTTGTTGTAAACGTAGGATTTTTTCCTCAACCGTTTCCTCAGTAATCAGTTTATACACAAATACAGGTTTATCTTGTCCTAGGCGATAAGCACGATCTGTGGCTTGTTGTTCAGCGGCAGGATTCCACCACGGGTCGTAGTGAATAACCGTATCGGCTGCGGTCAAGTTCAATCCTGTGCCCCCCGCTTTAAGGCTAATTAAAAAGATGCTGGCATCACCTTCTTGAAACTCATTAATGACTTCCTCACGTTTGCGAGTTTGCCCCGTAAGTTTAGTGTAACGGATATTAGCACTCGTTAACTCTTCCTCAATTAAGCTCAGCATAGAAGTAAATTGGGAAAATAATAAAATCTTACGTCCTTCTTCAACCATTTCAGGTAGTAAAGACATGAGTAGTTCAAGTTTAGCGGATTGTTTAAGGTCTTGGGCTTTTTCTAATTTAATTAAACGCGGGTCGCAGCAAATTTGGCGCAGCTTTAATAAGGCATCCAAAATCATAATATGACTACGGGCTAATCCTTTTTGGTTGATTTCATCACGGACTTTTTTATCCATTGCCAAACGCACTGTTTCATATAAGTCGCGTTGTTTACCTTCTAAAGCGATAGTACGGACTATTTCGGTTTTCGGGGGTAATTCGCTGGCGACTAGTGATTTGGTCCGACGTAACATAAAAGGCTGAATACGGTGACGTAATTGTGTTTGTCGTGCTAAATCTTGATGCTTTTCAATCGGGGTGCGGAATAGGCGATTAAATTGGTCATTATTGCCTAGAAAACCAGGCATAAGGAAATGAAATAGTGACCACAATTCGTTGAGGTGATTTTCCATCGGTGTGCCTGTTAAACATAACCGATGATTCGATTTTAAATTAAAAATGGCTTGAGCGGTTTTGGATTTGGCATTTTTAATGACTTGCGCTTCATCCAAAATCAGATAGTGGAAGGTATATTGGGCATATAAAGCCTCATCACGCACAATTAAAGGATAGGTTGTTAAAATTAAATCGTAATCTTTTAATCCTTCGAAATGCTGGTGGCGTTCACTGCCATGAAGCACGAGTACTTTGAGCTGTGGAGTAAAACGCTCGGCTTCGCGGCGCCAATTACTCATTAAACTAGTCGGCGCTACGATCAAACTCGGGGGGGCATCAGGTACTCGTTGTTTTTCAATGAGTAAGTGTGCCAATGCCTGCAAGGTTTTACCCAAGCCCATGTCATCAGCGAGTATGCCATTAAACTGATACTCACGTAGGAATTGTAGCCAATTCAAACCTTGCTGCTGGTAGGGGCGTAGTGTGGCTTGTAAGCCGTTAGGGGCAGGTACTTCGGCAATCCCCGCAAAATCGTTTAAACGAGTAGCAAGGCGTTGGATATCTTCAGCCCCTTTCCATTGCATGAAAGGGTTATTGAGTAGTTCATTAAACGCGCCACTTTGAAATTTATTCAGCCGTAAACGTCCATCAGCCCCCAAAGGTGCATGATCATAGAGTTCAATCAGCGTATCAAAGACTGTAATCAGGCGTTTAGACTCTAGACGTACCCAGTGATAATCATTAATAGGGACTAAGATATGGGGTTCTTGTTGTAGTTTAAGTTTGAGTTCTAGAGGGCTGTTACTTTGTTCTAATAAGTCCAGTAGTAGTGGTAGCAAATCAATACGTTGCCCATCAATTTCAAAGCCCATACTAATGTCAAACCATGCGTTAGCAGGAGCATCGTCATGAACTTCAGCGTCCCAATGCTCAACGCTGTCAAAGCGCATGACAAAGCTGTCATCAATGGTAAAACGCCACAATCCGGTTTCAGTCAATTGGGGAATATGCACTTGTAGTAAGCGCTCCCAATGAGTGGCTGCTTGATGAGCATTGTCATTATCCATGACCAAATCATACAAATCTAACGATTCAAACCATGCATCAGGTAGATCAAAACCTAATTCAAATAAGGTATTAGTAATCGCATCTTCCCACTCTAAGTTATGGTGGATGCGATAGCGCTGCTGATCTTTTTGGACAATGGTGATCTTTGCCATTTCTTCGGGTTGGACTAAATGCCCCCCATAGTCAAAACGCAAACTCGCCATATGGACGGTTTTATTCATTTCGGGAATAAAGACAGCCCGTAGTACTACATCGGCGATAGGTTCTTTAGTGAGTACATCAATAATAGACGAGTGTACTTTGCTAGCAGGCAGTGGAATATCACCTTGAGGAATGAGCTGTAATAGTTTTTGACTGACTCGTTCCGCTTCAAGGTCGGGAATCGCGGGGGCTTTAAGTAAATGTAAGAGTTGATTAATACTGAGCGTAGGGTGTTCGAGTACGCCATAAGTACTTTGGGTGGTATCAACGTAATATAGGCGTTCTAATTGAAAATAATCGGTAATTTCAGGTTTCACTTGTAAGGTCAACCGTGAAGATTTACCTGCTTTAATCCACTCTAAATGGGCGGTACGGGGAGTACTCCATCTCAAGGGGGGGTGATCTGTGTTTTGCCAAAATAAGCGCTCGGTTTTGGTCATCAGATCTAAAGCTATGCGTCCTACTTGTCCTGTTAATTCAATCGCTTTGGACTGCGTGGGATCACGCGGTACGATCATTTGGAAAATATCCCGATCAATCGCACTGAAACGATAATTAGGTCTAGCCCAGCGGGTTAAAACTTCTGAGTATTCAATACGATAATTTTGCCCATAACCGCCTTTCTTGAGTAGATTAGCACGACGGGGTTCGACGGTGACTTGGCGTTGTTTAGAGAGATTAAAGTTCAGTAGGTAGATAATATCAGACGCTGCCAGTAACTCTTCTCTCAGATCAGGATCATCGTGAGACGTTTGCTCTAGTTCATTGAGCCAACGTTGTACCTCATTAGAGGAGCTAGCACGCGCGGTGGCTATCACGGATTGATGGGCAACCGTTTGGGCATATTCGAGTACGGAAGCTACCCCATGCTTACATTGACCTTGCATAGGGCAAGTACATTCATTACGCACATTGTAGGTGTTGCGATCAATAAAGGTTTGAACTTGGTAAGTCTCACTACCCAGTACTTTTGCCTCAATTGCAATCGCCTCATCAGTATTGGCTGAGCGTAGTTGATGGACTCGTCCTTCCTGAAAATAATTCGCACCTCGACGAATAGAGTTTAAATCATAGCTGATTAAAATACCTTCAGGTGGTAAACCTGCTAGTTTTAAAATACGAATATGTTCAGGTTTTAGCATAAGGACGAGTCAGTTATTTATTATAGTTAGTGGCGGAAATGGCGCATACCAGTAAAGACCATTGCCATACCGTGTTCATCGGCTGCTGCAATCACTTCTTCATCACGCATCGATCCACCGGGTTGGATAACGGCTTTAATACCCGCAGCGGCAGCGTTATCAATCCCATCACGGAACGGGAAAAAGGCATCCGATGCCATGACTGAGCCAGTGACGGTAAGTCCTGCCTGTTCTGCTTTAATCGCGGCAATACGTGCGGAATTTACCCGACTCATTTGTCCAGCGCCCACGCCAATGGTCATAGCATTTGATGCATAGACAATGGCATTAGATTTAACAAATTTAGCAACTTTCCACGCAAAGGCTAAGTCACGTAATTCTGCTTCAGTCGGTTGACGTTTAGTCACTACTTTTAAATCTTCCAGTAGTAACATATCCGCCGTTTGTACGAGTAAGCCACCATTCACCCGTTTGAAATCAAGCCAAGGTTTGGTTGGTGCTTGCCATGGGGCAACAGTGAGTAGGCGCACATTCTTTTTACTGGTGATAATGGCTTGTGCTTCATCCGTAACGCCGGGGGCGATAATGACTTCGACAAATTGGCGATCCACAATCGTTTTAGCGGTTTCGGCATCGAGTACTTGGTTAAATGCAATAATGCCACCAAAGGCTGACTCAGGATCAGTACTATAAGCACGGTTGTAGGCTTCTAAAATATGACTACCTACAGCAACACCACAGGGGTTGGCATGTTTGACAATGACACAAGCAGGGGCATCAAATTGTTTGACACACTCCAGCGCAGCATCCGTGTCTGCAATATTATTGTAGGATAACTCTTTACCTTGCAGTTGTGTCGCCGCAGCAATCGTGCCTTGAGGTGCATTATGCTCAACGTAAAAAGCGGCTTGTTGATGGCTGTTTTCGCCATAACGTAAATCTTGCTTTTTAACGACTTGAATATTAAAGGTAGCTGGGAAACTGAGTGGCTGCTCGTGGCTGCCGCCTTGTACGCGTGCACCGAGGTAGTTGGCGATCATGCCATCATAACGAGCGGTATGCTCAAAGGCTTTTACCGCAAACTCCAGACGAGCTGTTGGGGTAATGCAGCCGTCGTTATTTTGCATATCGTTAAGTACTTGGGTGTAGTCACTGGGGTTTACTACAATTGCAACATGAGCATGATTCTTAGCACTAGCGCGTACCATCGCAGGGCCACCAATGTCGATATTTTCAATCGCATCGTCCCATGAGCAATTAGGTTTGCTAGTCGTGGCTTCAAAGGGGTAAAGATTAACTACAATCAGATCAATCCGCCCAATACCATGTTGAGCCATCACCGCATCGTCTTGACCGCGACGCGCTAAAATCCCGCCGTGAATTTTAGGGTGTAAGGTTTTAACCCGACCATCCATCATTTCAGGAAATCCCGTGTAATGAGAGACTTCAATGACAGGGATTTGATTATCCGCTAGTAATTTTGCAGTACCTCCTGTCGAGAGGATTTCAACACCATAGGCATGGAGTTGTTGCGCGAGTTCTAAGACTCCTGTTTTGTCCGAGACACTAATGAGCGCTCGTGTCACCTTGCAAGCACTAACCTGAGACATGCCAAATTCCCAAAAATGCGGGATTTTAGCGGGTTTATGGTTTAGATGGTAGCGCAAGTTAAAATCTAAATGATATGAGTATAATTTTAAGTAGTTGATTAGCAGTACTAGGAAGCTTTAGGACAGCTAGATAAGTGTATCTAGCTGTAGATGACAAGTACTTAGGCTAAAAACGGATAGTCGGTATAACCTTTGCCACCATCCCCCTCTCCAAACCAATAATAAGTATTAAAGTCAGGCGCATTGAGTGAAGCATTTTGAGTAAAGCGTTCCACTAGATCAGGGTTTGTAATAAAGCCTTGACCAAAAGCCACTGCATCGGCATCACCGCGCTCAATAATCGCTTCAGCTGAATCTTTAGTAAAACCTTCATTCGCAATAAAAAAGCCGCCAAAAATCTTTTTCAATTGCGGAGATAAACTATCTTCCTTCTCGGCTTCCCGCGTAAAAATAAAGGCAATTTGGCGTTGCTTTAATTGTTCTGCGACATAACCAAATGTGGCTAAAGGATTAGAGTCACCCATCGTATGAGCGTCACAGCGGGGCGATAAATGCATACCCACACGCTTAGCGCCCCATACTTCAATGGCAGCATCGGTGACTTCTAGCAGTAAGCGTGCACGGTTTTCAATCGAGCCGCCGTATTGATCGGTACGCTGATTAGTACTGTCTTGTAAAAATTGGTCTAGTAAATAGCCATTAGCCCCATGAATTTCTACCCCATCAAAGCCTGCTTGTTTGGCATTCTCAGCCCCTTTTTTATAAGCCGCTACAATGTCTGCAATCTCATCGGTACGTAATGCACGAGGGACGACATAATCACGTTGAGGGCGTACTAGGCTCACATGACCTTCAGCTTTTAAGGCGCTAGGAGCGACAGGTAACTCACCATTGAGGTAAACCGGATCAGAGATCCGCCCTACATGCCACAACTGTAAGAAAATCAAACCACCTTTCGCATGTACAGCATCAGTGACTTTTTTCCAGCCTTGTACTTGCTCGTCTGACCAAATGCCCGGCGTATTGGGGTAGCCTACTCCCATTGGTGTCACTGAGGTGGCTTCGGTCAAAATCAGTCCAGCACTAGCACGTTGGCTATAGTACTCGACCAGTAACTCATTGGGGATGCGATTAAGTGCACGGCAACGAGTTAGTGGGGACATAATCATGCGGTTACGTAAGGTTAAATCGCCTAGTGAAGTAGGTTGTAATAATAAGCTCATTATAGATCTTTGGTGCATAATAAAAGCTCAAGCTTAACACGTGCACTCTTTAAAGTACTGCTGTTGTGCGATTTGATTTATGAGTGCGCGTGACTTTGTCACAGTATTAAGGTGAATTTATTACAAAGTATTTTGCTACTATTTCGTTATATTGCTATCCATAGCAAGCTAATAAAATACTAACTGCTTGCATTAATAACGATATACCACAGTGTTTATGATCAGAATGATAAAGAGGATTTACCATGAAAGTAGGGTTATTAACTGCCACTCTTATTACATTATTAAGTACTCCTTTAGTATGGGCTGATAGTGTAGCTTTAAGCCGTGTACCCACGGGTGCTGTCGCTAGTACTAGTACTAATGCAGTGGTTGTTAAACCGAGCCTGACCAATATGAGTTGGCAACTAGTTTCTATTCAGACTCCTAAACAAAAAGCTACTACTTTGCTAAAAAGCGGTGTTCCTGCCCAAACTTATAAAATTGCCATGGGTAAAAATGGTCTTTTAGGTACGCAAGGCTGTAACAATATGTCTTTTGGCTATCAAGTAGTGGGTACACAATTAAAAATTAAATCGGGCGTAAGTACTTTAATGGCTTGTTCAGGTAAGTTAGGTCAGGCCGATCAAGAAATCAGTGGCTATTTAAAAGGGACTCTCAGTTATCAACTAGTAGGTAGCAGTACCCTAAAACTTACTACAGCCGATAAAACAGTACTCACCCTAAAAGGTACGCCGACTAATGAGGCTAAATATCAGGGCGAAGGTAAAATAAAGTTCATTGAAGTTATTACTCAAAAAACGGGCACTAAATGGCGCGAAGTAACGTTTGATAAAGATTTTATAAAGAAAACTTACGGTGCTTGGCATCAGGGTAGTGTGGGTGTGGATGGCTTTAGAGCAACGCCGGGCTATCGTGAGTTAGTGCGTGTAAAAGAATTTAATAATCGTACCACAAATAGCAAAGTGTGGGTTTTTGATATGGTCAGTGAAGTTGAGTTGATTACTAAAAAATAAAGTACTTCTCTAACGTCATAATATACGTCTAGCCTTATTGCTGTGATGCCTCGGAGTATCAATACTTCGAGGCATTTTTATTGAGGTTGCCATTGGGACAGGATTTCATTATTAAACTCTACTTTCCAAGTAGCCTTTGGCGGTGTATTGCGACAGGCTTGTAAGTAGTGAATGTAATTCGCTCGGGAAATCGTCTCAGCGCCCATACTGAGTAAATAAGGGTTTGGCATTTGGCAATCGATAACTTTGAATCCCCATTGTTGCGCCGAGTAACAAAGGGCTGTTAATGCTATTTTAGAGGTGTCTGGTTCGGTACTAAACATAGATTCACCATTAAATATCCCTCCTGTAACTACTCCATATAAGCCGCCGACTAAATCACCTTGAGGATTCCATACTTCAAATGAGTGTGCGATACCGAGTTGATGTAAATGACCATAGGCTTTTTGCATAGCATCAGTAATCCACGTATCTCTACAATAGCGTCGTGGCAATGCACACGCATAAATCACGTCTGCAAATGCTTGATCGATAGTAATGAGATAACCCTTGTTGCGAATCGATTTACGTAAACTACGGGTCAAATGAATACGTTCAGGGAATAACACGCCCCGTGGATCAGGACTCCACCAGTAAATAGGTTGATCATCATTAAACCACGGAAAAATACCACTACGATAAGCATTCAAAAGTCGATTAGGATCTAGATCCCCCCCCACTGCAATTAAGCCATTAGGTGCTGTCCATGCCAACTCAACAGGGGGAAACGGCTCATCAGGACGCTGAGGATCTAATCGAGTTAAGTGTAGTTCTTGTACCATAAAAACCATCCTTGATTAATGCCCCTCACTCTGTGAAAAAATTTCTCTTAGCTGGCTCTCTAGCAAAGGCTCTAAGAACGTTATTTTCTCCCACAATAAGTAGAGAGTGAAAGGAGTGAGGGGTTTAACTGATTGAGTTACATGATTAACTTAATTGCTCTAAGTACTTCTCAGCATCTAGGGCTGCCATACAGCCTGTACCTGCTGAGGTAATGGCTTGACGGTAAACATGATCCATTACATCACCTGCTGCAAAAACCCCTTCAATACTGGTTTGAGTAGCATTACCTTGAGCCCCCCCTTTGACCTTAATATAGCCATTTTCCATTTCTAACTGATTTTGGAAAATTTCAGTATTAGGGTGATGACCGATAGCCACGAAAATACCTGTTAAGGCCATATCTTGGGTATTACCATCCAGCATACTTTTCACACGCATACCCGTTACACCCGATTTATCACCGAGTACTTCATCAAGGGTATGATTCCAGAGAATTTTAATATTGCCAGTCCGCTCTTTTTCAAAGAGTTTATCTTGCATAATTTTTTCAGCTTTCAATTTATCACGGCGATGTACCAAGGTAACTTCAGCAGCAATATTTGATAAATAAAGAGCTTCCTCAACAGCCGTATTGCCGCCCCCAATAACTGCAACTTTTTGTTTACGATAAAAGAATCCATCACAAGTCGCACAGGCAGAAACGCCACGCCCTTTGAATTGCTCTTCTGAGGGTAAACCTAAATACATGGCTGAGGCACCTGTGGCTATAATTAAAGCATCACAGGTATAAGTAGTACTGTCCCCTACCAGTGTAAAAGGGCGTTCCTGTAGATTCACTTCTTTGATATGATCAAAGATGATTTGGGTGTTGAAGCGTTCAGCATGTTGTTTCATGCGCTCCATCAAATCAGGACCTTGAACACCATGAGAATCGCCCGGCCAGTTATCTACTTCGGTAGTGGTCATCAATTGGCCGCCTTGTGCCATGCCAGTAATTAGCACAGGCTTGAGATTGGCACGAGCCGCATAAACCGCAGCGGTATAGCCCGCAGGGCCAGAACCTAAAATAAGTAAACGGTAATGATTAGGATGGTTCAAGAGTTGCTCCTTTGCTAATTCCTATCACATCAAGCATTAAGTGTATGCGCTATAAGCGAGATTCAGCAATCCTAATGCGATTACTCTATTGGGGTAAAGAAAGTATTTAAACAAGAGGCGAATGTCTGGAACGGTAGGGCTTATAAAACTAAACTACATTTCGGTGCATCTGACAGGCAGCGTTGGACACTAACCAGAATACGGAATAAGGAATTCATACTTTGAGTAAAGCCAAACTCAATGATCAAAAACGTGCCAGTCTTCAACAGGCTAGCATTATTTTATCAGTAGGCATTGCCTTTATGTTACTACTGATGTTGACTAGCTACGCCCCCACTGATCCAGGGGCTTTTCATCGTGATGCTTCACATCAGGGCGTTTGCCGCAATTTAATTGGCTGTAAAGGTGCATGGCTAGCTGATTTAATTTTTGGATTATTAGGCTATTTTGGTTATTTATTGCCAATTGCTATTTTGTTTTTTGGTTGGAATGCTTTTAAAAAACCTAAAACTACAGCCCCTCAACAAGCCCCTCAAAGTGATGGCGGTCTTAATACCGCAGTGACTTTGATAGGCGCTGCATTGACTGTTTTATCAGGTTCTGGATTAGCACATATCTTATTTACACCCTATCCGATTGGAGTGGGCGGAGGCATTTTCGGCTCGTTAATTGCGGGATTTTTTGTAGAAAAAACCTTCTTCGGCTTTCACGGCTCAGTCCTTTTATTAGTGGCTTTGTTTCTAGTGGGAATAACCTTAGTGGCGGACATTCAATGGGGGGACGTGACCGAAAAAGTGGGTGATTGGGTTATTAGTGTTTTCGATAAAACATCCAAACGGTTAGCAAATTCTGGCAATACTGCAACCGTTATGGCTGGAGCTAGTACCGGTACTAGTGCGCCTGCTAATCCTAATGTTCGTAACATAAAGCGCTTTGACACTTCATTGTTTGCCACGACTCAGGATTGGATTAAGAATGGCAGCAAACAAGCCGGAGGGATGGTTTCAGGTTGGATGAATCGTTGGAGTGAGCGGCGTGCGCCCAGTGGTACGGAAAGTACTCCTAAACCTAATCGAACCTTATCATCATTACGCCGTAAGAATCCTTTAGATCCAGTGTTTGAAGAGGAGGAAGATCCGCTTTTTAAAGAAACTAAGCGGACAGATACGACACCCTCTCCTAAGACCAATGAGTTACAAACGCCTGATCCAAAGTTTTTAGGAAGTGCAAAACCTAGTACGACTACCAATCTGACCACACCTCCAGTAGCACCTTTGCCTATACCAGCGCCTAATCCAGTACCTAAAGCTTTAGTGGTGGAGGAAGTAGGGCAGGTTAAACGTCGTCCACGCGATTTACTGCCCTCAGTACAAGGCGATGGACATTTAGTACTGCCTCCCTTAGATTTGCTTAATCCGCCGCCCCCTGCACGAGAGCGTCAAACGCAAAGCCCAGAGTCATTAAAATATATGGCAGAGCAATTGGTGGTTTCACTGAGTCATTACGGTTTGCGGGATGTCGAGGTAGTGGCGAGTGAGCCAGGCCCTGTAATTACAAGGTTTGAGCTGCGTTTACCGGATGGTACTAAAGCCAGTAAGGTGTCTGGACTTGCCAATGATTTGGCGCGGAATTTATGTGTATCTAGTGTGCGGGTGGTTGAGGTTATTCCGGGACGCCCCACCATTGGGGTGGAAATTCCCAATGAAAAGCGCGATGTAGTCACGATTCGCGAAATGTTAGCATCAGATATTTATATTCACAGTCGCTCACCCTTGACGCTCGCCTTGGGCAAGGATATTTCAGGGGTTCCCGTCGTGGCGGATTTAGGTCGCATGCCGCATTTGTTAGTAGCAGGTACGACAGGCTCTGGTAAATCAGTAGCGGTAAATGCCATGTTGTTGAGCTTGCTTTATAAGGCCACTCCTGAAGAAGTCCGATTAATCATGATCGACCCCAAAATGTTGGAATTGAGTAGTTACGAAAATATTCCGCATTTACTCGCACCTGTTGTCACTGATATGAAAGAGGCAGCGAATGCCTTACGTTGGTGTGTGGCTGAGATGGAGCGCCGTTACTTATTAATGGCAAAACTCAAGGTGCGTAATATCGCAGGCTACAATGCCAAAATCATTGAAGCTCAAGAGCGGGGTGAGCAAATCCCTGATCCATTGTTTGATCCTACTAAGTCGCTTGATCCGCACCCTAAACCATTGAGTACTTTACCCTTTATTGTGGTAGTGGTGGATGAGTTCGCCGATATGATGATGGTAGTGGGCAAAAAAGTGGAAGAGCTTATTGCGCGCTTGGCACAAAAGGCGCGTGCTTCAGGCATTCATTTGATTTTAGCTACTCAACGCCCTTCGGTAGATGTCATTACAGGACTCATTAAAGCGAATATTCCGACGCGAATTGCCTTCCAAGTCTCTACTAAAATTGATTCACGGACTATCCTTGATCAAGGCGGTGCTGAGCAATTATTAGGTTATGGTGATATGCTTTATATGCCTCCGGGGATCTCAATGCCGCAGCGGGTGCATGGTGCATTAGTCACAGACCAAGAAGTGGAAGATGTGGCAACATTCCTCAAGCAGCAAAGGGAACCGGAGTATGTTGAGGGGGTCTTAGAGGATATTAGCTCTGTGGCCGAAGGTTCCGGTGCTGATTTAGTGGAGCAGGGCGAAGAAGCGGATCCCTTATACGACGAGGCTGTTAATGTAGTTACGGAGTCTCGTCGAGCGTCTATTTCTTACTTACAGCGGCGTTTAAAAGTCGGTTATAACCGTGCTGCTCGTATGATTGAAGATATGGAGGCTGCTGGCGTGGTAAGCCCAGTATTAGCGAATGGGACACGCGATGTGATCGCCCCTCCGCCTGTCAATAATTGAGGTTATTAATGAAAAAAATTTTATTACAAGCCATGCTTGGTTTAGGTTTAGCGGTCAGTACTTTGAATGCTTTTGCAGGTGATCGCGCCAAGTTAAATGAGTTCTTTACTCAGGTCGATACTATGCAAGCGCAATTTACCCAAGAAGTCTATGATGAAAATGGTAAATTACGTCAAAAGTCTAATGGTAGCGTGTACCTAAGCCGTCCGGGTAGGTTTAGTTGGGAGTATCGTGCTCCAGAAGCCCATCGTATTGTGGCAGACGGTAAAAATGTCTGGGTACATGACGTAGAACTAGATCAAGTAACCGTAAAACCGATGTCTCAGGCTCTATCCGCTGCTCCAGTGGGCTTATTGCTGAATAAGCAAGCTGTTGAAAAACAATTCCGTATTACTGATTTAGAGCCTTCTGGTGGTTTGGAGTGGTTTAATTTAGTACCTCACCGTCGTGACTCTGATTTTACCGCCATGGATTTAGGTGTAAGTGAGCGGGGGATTCAGGAAATGATTCTGCGCGATAAGTTTGGTCAGGAAACCAAAATCCGTTTTAATGGCATGAGCCTTAATCCTAATATTCCTGCTAATCGCTTCCAATTTACACCCCCTGCCGGTGTAGATGTGATTGGTAAGCCTTCATAATCACGTTTGAATTTGTCAAAGTATCAACCGCTTGCTGAACGAATGCGCCCCACTACTCTCAAGGAGTATGTGGGGCAACAGCACTTACTAGCTCCAAATAAACCTTTGCGTCGTGCTATTGAGGAACAGCGCTATCATTCTTTATTATTTTGGGGTTCACCGGGTACGGGTAAAACTACATTAGCCAGATTAATTGCTCATTATTGGCAAGCCCATTGGATTGAACTGTCGGCTGTTCTGGCTGGGGTAAAAGATATTCGTGCAGCCCTAGAGGAAGCTAACACAGTGGCGCCTAAACCCACGGTGGTATTTGTGGATGAAGTGCACCGCTTTAATAAATCCCAGCAAGATGCGTTTCTACCTGCCATTGAAACTGGGCAGATCATTTTTATTGGCGCCACCACTGAAAACCCCTCGTTTGCTTTGAATAATGCGTTGCTATCTCGGCTGCGTACTTATGTGCTCAAATCTTTAACGGCATCTGATATTGAGCAAGTACTTCAACAGACACTAACGAGTACTCGTGGTTTAGCAAGTACGTTGAGTCTACCTATTCACCTAGAGGATGATGCTTTAAAGTACTTAGCTCATTGGGCGGACGGAGATGCTAGAAAGGCTTTAAATGCTTTAGAAATGGCGGCAGATTTAGCGGATAGTGCTACTGATCAAGTACTCATTACCTTAAGTACTTTGCAAGAGGTACTGGGTGAAAGTACTCGGCGCTTCGATAAAGGCGGAGATATCTTTTATGAGCAAATCTCAGCTATGCATAAATCAGTACGGGGTACTGACCCTGATGCTGCCCTTTATTGGTTAGTACGTATGTTAGAGGGTGGGTGTGATCCGTTTTATATTGCCCGCCGTTTAATTCGAATGGCGAGTGAAGATATCGGTAATGCGGATCCACGTGCATTGACTATCGCCTTAAATGCTTGGGAAGCTTTCGAACGCTTAGGCAAACCAGAGGGTGAGTTAATGTTGGCACAATGTGTGGTGTACTTAGCCTGTGCACCGAAAAGTAATGCTGTGTATAAAGCCTTTAATCAAGCTAAAGCAGATGTTTCGCAGTATGGTTCGCTCGAAGTACCACTACACTTGCGTAATGCACCCACTACTTTTATGAAGCAGTTAGACTACGGAAAAGACTATCAATATGCTCATGACGCACCCGATGCTTATGTGGTAGGTGAGCAATATTTGCCAGATGCATTGCAGAGTAAACAGTACTACCAGCCTGTCGAGCGTGGCTTAGAAATAAAAATTAGGGCTAAGTTAGACCATTTACGTAATCTAAAAAAAGCTTAGCCCCAAGTAGATGACATGAGGAATGCTGTAGCGTCCTTGCTACTTAAAATTTTTAATAGTTAAATCAAGTTATTGGCACAAACCGAGTACTTTAGCCTTATCTGTACAGTCGCCATCTAATTGACAATCTGCCGATTTAAAAGCGGCCAGTACATCATCGGAGTATTGCCAACCGCCGGGTAATTCGCTTTTTTCCAATTTGGTTTCTTGCCACTTTGGATGACCTTGTTGTTGTAATTTACTGAAATTACGGCACAGTGATTGAGTAAAGCGGCGAATATCTTGTCCGCTTTGTTTGCTTTGATAAGTTTGGGTAATCAAAAAGGCTTTAACTGCGAGGGTAGGGATATCCTGCTCCATCCAAGTATAACTAGAGGCTTTAATAGTCCGTGGGTAGTAAGGGCCTTTTAAAGCATTCATTTGATTGGATTGCTGGGCATCAAATGGAATTAAGCGTACTAAATTAGTAGCTTCGGGTTTCATAGCGGTAAAAATGCTGGCAGGTTGTCCCACTACGGTAATCCATGCATCAACACTTTTTTCACCCGTTTCTAGCGCTAAAGCTTTTAAAGCTTCTTCTGGGTCGGAATAAAGTACTTGAGCGTCTGGGAGTGATTCACCAAACATGAGCTGATAAAGAGCATGGGCAGTCATAGAGGAGCCACTATCTTGTAGACCAATGGCTAAGCGTTTGCCCTTTAAATCCCCAAACGTTTTGATGGGTGAGTCTTTTTTAACAAGTACATGCACTTCTTCATTGTATAAAGGCAGAATAACACGTAAGGGATCGATTAATTCTTGTGCTGCGCTAAGACCACGATTCGCCTCTTCTTTGTAGTACTCCATAACATCAGACTGCACGATCGACATTTTCACGCCGTTTTGCCAACGCATGCGTTTAACGTTTTGAATAGAGCCTCCATCTAGCGGTTTTAAGCTAAAC
>JBDKGX010000028.1:0-27480 GCA_039797965.1 Pseudomonadota bacterium | reverse complement strand
GGGGGCTTGCTAGTACTGCAATTGTCCTTAAAACAAAGTACCGCAAGGTTAAACTCTAAATTTTTTGTCGCCTCGTGTATGCTCCGCACTCCACTACAGTTAGGATAATCACAATGGATGAAAAAGTAATCCAACACGTTTCAGACGCCACACTGAATGGCACAATGAGCTTTCCCGAAGTTGTGGGACAACTCATAAGTACAGGAGTCGAGTACTATTATGTCGACTATGTAAAGGCGCAAAAAACCTTTTACAGCACCACAGGCGAAACCGTCGAGACCGTTATCACTTATCAAAACTTACCCACTGTCCCTGCCGCCTTTGACGCGAAAACTTTAAAAGCGATTATTTTCGATAGCCAACACAACCACCAATCGTATGAAGCCTTTACGCGTCGAGCAATGGCGGCAGGTGTGGTGGGGTACTTTGCGTTTTTAAGTGGTAAACGAGTGGTGTACTGGGGGCGGAGAGGTGAAAGTCATACGGAACTTTTCCCAGAGTAATGTGAGCAAATATAAAAGAGACGTTTAAGTCTCTTTTTATAGTTCGATCTTCGCGATTAAACCAACCTGACTCATTAAATACCCGCATTTAGCGCTTATTTGAGCTAAACACTTATCAATAAACTCAATTTCGCTAGTAGTATTGGCGACTTTGTAAAAATCATGTTTAACGACTGGTAGAGTACTTAATATTTTATTGGCTATAAATTTCAGTCTTTTGGCTACTAATTGACGTGGCAAACTACAGCTTTCTGCAAAATCAGCTAATTGATAAGCGTGAATAGACTCAGCATTAAACTCATCTCCAAAAGCCATAGCTAACTCTTGATCAAACTCAGGGTAAACTGCAATATTTACTAAGTCATACGCAGGTGTCAAAACTAAGCCTTTTTTACCAAAGAAAAAGCTAAAATTTTTACCATGTGCATCGAAGTTACTAATACATAAATTAAATAGTACTTGATCTAATAACTTTTGCTTCTCTAAAGCTGGCTGTGCAGCATATTGCATTAAACTAAATAGTCTATAAAAACTAGCTCCTTCACGAATATGCTTTACATCTCGACCGCTCCCAAAATTACGCTCATATTTATACTCAGGTGGTAAATTTAAAGCCTGACAGCCATCAATAATATAGTGACACTGTATTTTATACTCATTAACCCATGAGCGATCAAAACGTTTAATTAATAATGCTGAATACTGATCAAACCGCTTTAGCTCTACCTGAGCAACAGGTAAACCTATTAACTGAGCTAAGTGCATCATCGTATACTCATTTAAGACTAAATGAGTGTGTCGCTTTTGCTCAAACTTTAAAATATGAGTTGAGCGTAAAGTACCTTCACCAAATCCTATTTCCCCATTAGGTTTAACAATAAGGTTAATTTTATCCTGAACTCCCGCCACAGAAAGGCGTGGCTTTTCATCCCAAACTACTAAACCCTGTTGCTCTCTAGTACTTAAACGTTCAATAAGCTCTTCCTGTGTTAATGCCCTGAATTGTGTATGAACCTCATTATTATCAGAATTTTTAAAAACTAAACCACTCGCAGTATCATTACCTAATAATTGGATTAAGCCAAACGTATTATTTTTACTAATGCGATAGGTATCTATTAACACTTCAAAACTATTACCTTCTGGAAATAAATTTCTGATGAAACGTTGAATAGTAGTAGAGGTTAAATTTTGATTAAAAGGTAAATGAGGTGATAGGGGAAATTGAGTTTTTTCCCAATTAGGACTGTATTCAAATTTAAGCTGATCAATTTCAGTATTAAGTGTTAATTCACCTACACTTTGCCCCTCAAAAGAGACAAATAAAGTATGATTATTCATCGTCCCAATGCCTCATGTGTAGTTCTAAACCAAAGCCCCTAAGTACTTTTAGAATACTACCGATTTGTACAGTATCTTGACCTTTTTCGATTTTGGACAAGGTGTCTTTGGCTACTCCACACAGGGCGGCAGCGTCGTCGATGCGTAAATTGGCTTGGGTGCGTTTAGCTCGGACGTATTGCCCGATCAATTGCGGTGTTAAGGGTTCGTCTGAGGTGGGAAATGGTCGTGGTTTAATCACTCCAGCCATGAATATGAGCCTGTATTGTTCCTGTTTCAGTAGGAATTATAGGTTAAAGTAGTACTCTAAACTAGATGATTCCTGCTAGTATGGGAATTATAAAAGGGTTTTTAGGTTATCTTTTAAGTCTGCTAGCTCTTTATCACGACGGTGGTAGCCTGTGTCATTAATGAGCTTTTCGGCTTGATCAACATGTTCTTTTACTTCACTGGTCGGCGCTTTGCCTTCAGCAATGAGTAGGCGAGCCATTTCTAAATGGTAGTCGGTTAGGTGTAAGCGCATACCGCTGGGTTTTGCAATTTCGTAGACTTCTTGAAGAATTCGATGTGTTTTAAAGTAATTCTTTGTCAAGTAATCAAAACGACAACTAATTAGCAAAGACTCAACAATAAAATAGTAATTTTGTGATTTACGTAATGTTTCGACTGCTTTAGCTAACCACAAGTTAGCTTGTCTTATTTCTCCATCTATTAACCAAGCTTTTGCTAGACTTAAATACTCTAGGCCAAAAGATAGTAAACTGTAAAAGTTATCCCCATATTTTAAAGCTTTAGATGCATGTCTTTTCACTAACTTGGCTTTTCTCAAAAAAATCAGAAGGTCATTATAGTAGTAACCTTGTAATGAGTATAAGTATGGTACTCCCTGACATGCTATTTGGATTGTTTCTGCTTGCTTAAAGAAGTTTTCTGCATTGTATATATCCCCACGTTGGTGGTAAGTATGCGCACAACAAGCATAGGCTAATACATTACTCTGCCAAATATTAGACCTCTCAGCTAAAGCTATCGTGTATAAAGCGTTTTTCAAAGCCTTATCAATCATGCCTAAAGAAAGATAGACATTACTTATACTATTAGCAGCTATTACAGCACTTCCTAAAGCTTGATTCTTATGTAGGGCAGAAGCTAAGGAAATCTCTAATGGCTGTAAAGACTCTTGTAACCTACCATAGAATAAGAGAACAATACCTAACCGATTAAAAATTGCATTTTTAGCATAATCATTAAGATTACTATCAATTTCACTCCAAGGTTTTGAAAAGAAATTAGCTAGAACCGCTATTATATCCCCAAGTGCTCCTAAACCATTAACTGAGTTACTAGATGCATTATATGATTCTTTAGATTGAGTTTTTGGATTTCCATTGTGCTCTATACGAGTCCAAACTACTTTTTCCCATACCTCCTGATGCAACCCCGCCCTACCCGTTCCGATCGTGTCGCATTAATATCCGCTACTGCTTTAACACATGGTTTGGTCATGGTGATTAGAAATGTTGATGACTTTAAACCCACTGGCGTCGAAATCCTTAACCCATGGAAAGATAATACAAGAAAATTATGACCATTTTATCATACTCAAAGTACTAATAAAAATCAATGTTAGACTAGACATCATAAAACGTAATATTCATAAAAATCATTACAGTAAAAAAGCACATATGCCTATCCCCAAAGATTCTGTTGATTCAAAAAATCTAAACCGACTCGTGTTTGATTAGTGCCTAGCTTATGTAAAAAATTTAAGGCATATTCATACCTAAGCTCACCAACTATTATTGCAACAAAATTTTTTACGGTTAATTCGCTTTCAATGCAACGTACGGTATTAATAGAAAATACATTATTATTTCCTGAATTATCTTTTATATCTAAATAAAAAATATCCCATGTGGGGTTTTGGTTACCTTGACTTGAAGTGTAGCTTTGAACCTTACCAGCTAAGTTTATATATATATACTCATTGGTTGAAGCATTTTCATTAGCTGTTGATAATTTTATTTCTTTTAATTTAACACACTTTAGTCCTAAACGATTTTCTCCAATACGATCCTTCCATTTTTTAATATTTTGCTGCGGGATCAAATCACAAGCGGGTGTTAAACATAACCATATTTCTTCATTGCTGAGCTTCAATATAGAACCTGTGGTAATAGCGCTACTAACAAAAGGCATAGTACAGGAATAAGCATTTAAATGAGCAGTGACCTGTTCTTTTAAATCTAGATAATTTTTATAAAAATGCTCGATAATCTTCTTAGCGTTTTTTTCCTCATTTCCTTCCTGATTCCCTTTATACCTCTCCACCAAAGAGTTAATAATTTTAATTGAAAAATTCCTTAATTTTTCTTGTAGAGCATTAGTTAACTGCTCCCAATGCAGATTAATGGCTTTATCATGAGCTGAAAAACTATCATGATGCTCAAGCAAATCATATAACCAACCAGCCTGAATATAGGGGTTATTCACTATTAGATCTGCTTGCTTCATTCCTTGCTCATCTAACTCATAACGCATTTTTGCCATAAGTAAATGCATAGGAGGTGGTTCAAGATGATTCAGAGCTTGAGTTAAAGCGCCGTATAGTTCTTGACTTGGATTTTCGTTTTGACTTTTTTCAATAACGGAAATAAATACTTTTCCAGTACTAATATAGTTACAGCTATCATCACTCCAATCCCATTTAGTCGAAAATTGACCTGATTTGACTTCACCAAGACAAGCTAATATTTTCCATATTATTATTTCTTTGGCGGTAAAACTAGTTTCCCGAGCTAAATCGCTTATATCACTTTCATTTCCTCTAAATAAGAAATTGGGATTCTTCACACTCGGATTAAGGCATCTATCACTGTATAGCTTAGCGTCTATTAACAAATCAAGTCTATTGAATTTTTTATTTAACCAGTCACGTGAAGTATGATTTGAATCATCAGCCAAATCATCCAACGAATCCTTTGTTTCTTTAGTAATATCCAATTTGAATGGCAAGTCAAAGCCAATTTCAAATAATATATCTTCAAAGACGCTTTTAATATCCCCCTTATTACCTTTAGTATGCACAAGAATGATATTAAAATGATTATTTTTATTAAGTGTGTTAATAATATTTCGTGCTTTCTTACCATCATCCGAAGACGCATCACCCTCTAAATGGTAGTCTAAAATTATTAGATCACTATGATGTAAGTGTGATGGCATCTTGTTTTCAATAGACTCTGATCCATCAAAAACATCTACGCTCCATTTATGCTCTTCATGGCACATCGAAATTATATTTTGTAGCCGATTAACATTAAGGCTATAGCTATCATCTTTCGGGTTACTTGTGTCATTTAATAGTTTTTTAAATGTAGGGTACTCATCATCTATGACGGTAACCGTTCTAATAGGATCAATAAACGCCTCTTTGATTAAATCATTATATGACACTATGGGCTCATTCATGGATTAACCCCTTAAATTCGATTACAAAGTTTGCCCCTTCTAATATTTTTTTATTTTCGTGCGTCTCATATCTAATTTTATGACCGCCCGCTTGTAAATTTTGTTTACACAAATATAATCCCACGCCACGCCCTCGAGATTTACGAGTGAAAAATAACGTGAAGAGTTGATTTACGTCATCCTGTTCTACCCCTATACCATTATCTGCAATAAAAACCTCATTAAGGTTACTATCTAATAAAATTTTACGAGTATTATTTTTACTATATTGTACCCAATAAATAGCGTTATTTAGCAAATTAATAAAAACCGGATAAATTCGAGAGGGTAATTCAAAAAATACTATTTGCTTAAAATGCTCTGTAATTTCTAGCTCAATCGCCAGCTTATTAAATTGATCACCGAAGAAAGATTTGATATAAGATTCAATTTTATAGCCTGTGATTTTTTCGACTTCTTTCTTACCTGATAATTTTAAAGGTGATAAAAATCGTAATTTTTCCATCAACACTAAATGAGCATGCTTAGCATTTTCATAGGCAGCTTGTTGCCTCTGCGACAACGCCTCTTCCCCAATTAATTTGAGACCATAGTTAATAGTTTGGTCTAACCCTTCTAATTCATGCCCAATAATTTCAACAGTAATGCCTAGTTGTGCTAACGCATGTAAACGCGATACTTCTTCTTGATACTTCGCCGTTTCATTCATGCTATAGATAGCAAGCCCCTCTAGATCAATTTGTTCGTTAATTCGTTCAATAGCTGTAATGTATGGCGAAAGCTTCTGAGAATTTTCTATATCGACTTTAAGCTGCTCTTCATCTAATTTATTAAGAACAAAATCTAATGACAGCTTTTCTAACTTCAAATCAGTTAAATAATCATCAACCGCCAACTTATACTGCCCACGACATTCTTTTACCAAAAGCTCAAATTGACCTTGCTGCCTAGCTAACAATTCCTTTCCCTTAGCTGCATAACGGGTAATATTACTGTTAATACTAGATAGTTTACTGCGATAAACCTCTAAGGCTTTTTCGTAACTAGATTGGGCTTTTGAATCGGCTAAGGCTTTATTGATAAGGTAAGTTAACTCTCTAAGTAACTCTCTGGCAGCTAGCTCATGCTTACGATAGGCTCGGTAACTCTCTTCTAATCGCCCCAAATTAGTTGGTACAGGACTTAATGAGAAGCTTTGTATAGTTTGATTGAATAAATCAATTTTTATTTTTAGCAATTGCAACTCATCTAGTGAGCTTTTAGTAATTTGTTCATTAATGCATTGCCTTAATAGACTAATTTCATTGAACTGCTCAACTAAACTTTTAATATTATTATTAATATTGGTTCTAATTCGTTTGCGCTCTTGTGACTGTAATTTTTTACGGTCTTCCTCTGCTTTCTCTCGATTTTTTTGCTCTTTAATATTAGTTAGAGCTGGCTCGCGTAAATCTGATTTAGTACCCAAATATTTGTTAGCGCTATCCTGTAGTACGTTTTCAACAATTTCTCTGAATCTTTTAGAGGCTCGATTCTCTATAAACCCTTCACGACCTGCTTTATCTTTTAAGTTAGGATTATCTTTTCGACTGATAGCTACCCGACCAAAAATACGACGGTTAGACCAGAAGTAACGACCTGCATTTTTTGAACGTCTTTCCTCGATAGAAAAGTAGTCACTGTCTACTCGCCCATACGGCATTACTCTTAAACCATCACGATAAACTTTAAGACCCCCGTATTTTTCAGCTTGCTCTGTAAATTTGGCGTGTTGCTCATTATTTAGCGAGCTACTATTAATCTGTAACTCAAATGTCCCTAACCTTAGACTAAATGCGCCCACAGCAGTGTCCCTGCGAATTTTATAAGGTTGTAGAGGCTTGACTACATAGTTGTCATGCCATGTACCAAATGCCTTAATACGACCTCGAAAATAGCCTTCATTATCCACCTCCCCTTCTAGGATGTGCTCTAAATCCTCTAAATCTCTAAAATCAAACTCACGGTCTTCACCTAAAATATTAAAAGGACTTAGGTCAGACCAACCTGTCACGCTGTATTTAAAGTCAGCTATTGTTGGCTCATCAGATTTAGCAAACGGATCAGTGAAGTTTGATAAGGTCTGAAAAAAGCGTTCCCGTGTAATTTTTTCAGCACCTTCGGTATTAGCTAATGGTGTACGAGAAAGCTGAATTTCTAAGTCATAAACAATATCAGCTATAAACATTGCCGTGCCCTGCTGTGTGTTGTTGCCCCACACAGACCATTTATTAAAGTGCTGTTCCGCAAATACATCAGCAATTAACGTTTTTTCTATTTTGGCTTGAGTAGTAGTTTCAAACCTATCAGTTAACTCCTGTTCAGAAAATTGTTTCCAACCTTCGGCTACGCGCTGAGTTCTGGCTTGATCATCGGACTCTCCCCAAATATTTCCCATCATTTGATCGAACAATTTAGGTAGCTCCTCCATCAACGTGTATTGATGGTCAAATTCTATAACGGGAATATGAATATCTTGTAGATACAAAAAGGGATTTTCAAATAAGCGCCAATCTATTAAAGCGGCAACAAATGGCTTATTTTTACGTTTAGAAATGATCAATAATAATGAGCCTAACGCAGCAGATGATAAACGCCCAATGCCCTTTTGACCTTGTTTAGGACGAGGACTTAGCCCATTTCTATCTTGTTCTAAAACATCAAAACCGCTAGTTTTCGATTCCGTTCCGATGGTTAACCATTTACTTTCAAATTCTTGACGATCCATCCCATGCCCATCATCTAAAATGGCAGCAATCTTAAATTCACCGCCAAAAAGATGAAGTTCAACCTTAGTTGCATAGGCATCGTAGGCATTTTTCCATAATTCAGAGATAGCCGTAGGGCAATCAGCTATTTGCTCTCTGCCTAAGTGGTCAATTGTTCTAGCACGTGTACGAAACACCACAGGTGCAATCATTGACACTCTCCAAAATCACAATTTTAATGACTTAAAAATAACTAGATGCCTAGTATTTTACCAAGAATTGGTTTTTAGAATAGCAAAATATAGAAAATATGATTCTGCAACTTATCTAAATGACAAATTTAACTAGCTTTCCAATACATGCTTTTTGATTAAGAGCGCTTGCTGTTTTATAAACTCAGGTGGTAAAGCATTGCCAATCATCAGCGCGATAGTATCTCTGCTTAGCCCAATTGGGAACTTATAATCTATGGGGAAGGTTTGCAGCAGCGATGCCTCTCGTAACGTAATAGCACGATTTTCCTCTGGATGTAGAAATCGACCTTTAGAAGGATTAATGCAGCCGCCAGTTATAGTTGGGGCAACATCATCCCAAGCCATCCGCCCATAAACATCTTTAAACCCTTTAGGATAGCGTTTATGACAATCAAGCCAATACTCTTGTGGAAGATCATCGCGACTCCCTCCATTTTTAGGCACTAATCTAATAAGCTGCTTAATTTTTTCGGAGCGATTAGTTTCATAATCATGCAAGGGATCTCCACTCTGTCCCGCTGGTTTTAACCTCTTAAAGACTTCTCGCACAGTTTTTGACTTAAAATTTGATTTGGTTACTTCAATAGCGCCCTTTCTACTCATTATTAGTATCATCCGTCGCCTACGCTGAGGGACACCATAATGGGAAATATCTTCAATGCGTAAACTGCTTGGAGTCAAAATATATCCTAACAATTCTAACTTTTGGCAAAAGGCTAACATCCTATTATCTTTAGCTAGAGCTGGGACATTTTCTAACATTACGACTTGAGGATAAAAAACCTCTATCCATTTTAGGAACTCAAAGATTAGATCATTCCTTGGATCGTCTAAACTCAGGGCTTTGTTGCGTGTCCTAAGACTAGAAAAACCTTGACAAGGCGGGCAACCAGCAAGCAGGGTCAATTGCCCTTTTTGCAGTTTCAGATCACGCATAATTTGTGTAGGTGATAGTTGGCAAATATCGGATTGGATCAATAAACTATCTTTATGATTTACTTTATAGGTAGTGGCAGGAGCTACGGCTATCTCAACCGCAGATAACACTTTAAAGCCTGCTTGTTTTAAACCACAGGTTAAGCCTCCAGCACCACTGAATAAGTCTATTGCTGTGAGCCTACTATCCTGTCCCATTGAGAGTCACCTAAGAATTTTGAACACTAACGACAAGTATATCAGACTCAAGGGCATCTCATCTAAGCGAAGCGTATTAAAATCATGTATTTTACAAATTGGTCACTTTCAATAAATTATTGAGCTTCATGATAACTAGTTCAAATCATAATTTTGTGAGTTAGATTATCGATGGATAATCAGAAAACCTAAAAACTCTCTCGACCTTAGCCAAAAGAGTTTTGCTAACACTTACCGAGGCAGGACGTGAATCACCTCAGGGCGCACTCGAATAGTACTGCTAAAGCGGCGACATTGATTTAAGGTATCTTGGCGAGCTTTGGTTTCTGCGGTGAGTGCATTAGCACGACCTTTAATACTCATACACCAACCGTAGTGAGCCTGATAGTTATTTTGCCAACGAGCATCCTGTGGTACATTGCAAGAACGTTGTTGTGCCGTTTGAAATTGTTGAATGGCTTGATTGGCATAATTGGCACAACGCTCTGGTAGCGGGGCTTCACCTTTCCAACAAGATAAGGGGTAACGCTTGCCACGCCATGTTGTCCAACCCTTGGCAACTTCAGTCGCTGCATCATAAACCAATTGCCAATTGTCTTGCTCTGCACCCAGATAACGAATATTGAGAGTATTGCGATTCGGTACACCTGTCATGCGTAGCTCCACCCATGCGCTACCACTATCACTAAAACGTCCTACCATTTTGACTCCACTCGTGGTTGAGCAAATATCACCATCACATTCGACCTGAGGATCATCGACGACTTGCCAGATCATTTTGGCGGGACGACCATCAATTTTGCAATTGGACTCACCACTAGCCCATTGAGGTAAAGGCGAAGTACTCGCCCCTACGGTACTGACTAAAGTACTCATTAATAAACCCAACACTAATGCTTTCATACTTCATACCTCGCATTGTTGAAGTCATAAGCTGATATTTTTGCTTATTAATCTCTAGCTTATCCGAGTACTTTATTAGGTTTTGTAAAAAATTACCTAAAGGGTGGATTTAGTGAGCTGCAAATGCTGACCCCACTCAAACGGTTGATGAGGCAGTAACCGATTCAGTACTAATACAAAAGGCGACATCAGGACTAGGGCATATAAAAATGCATTAGGCAAAAAGAGTTTGTATTGAATCAATGCCGCTAAGAAGGCTACGAGACAGCCGTAAAGTACTCGTGCACCACTATGAGCGGGCGTAGTTTTGGGGTCGGACAACATAAAAAAGGTAAAAATGAGCAACGAACCATTTTGTAATTGATGCTCTGGGATTGCCCAAGGATCGCCCAACCACCAGGCTCTCAAAAACAGCAGCCCTGTATAAGTGATTAAGAAACTGAGCGAGGTCAACATCAGTTTTAATCCTACCTGAGGAATTAAGCCTAATCCTGCTACTAGTAAAAACAACCACATTTCATGCCCCCACTTACCGGGTGCAACCCATGCCTCAAACGTCAGGAGTACTACTACAACTATCCCAATATTGGAGGGATTAAAAATATGATGCCCTTTCAGACGTAAAACAAACTTGCTACTAATCGCAATAAAAGCGGCTAACCCTAACCACAAGGGATTTTGAGCATTGAGTAATAATAAAATCGAGAGACTGGTATTCAGCGTGCTAAGGTAAATAAAGGGGACTTCTTTCCAATGACTAAAAACCCATTGAGTACTTAATGCCACACAAAGTACTACCCCTATATGTTGCCACTGTACTGGAAAATCTAGTTGAACTATGCCCCAAGTCAGCAAACTGACCTGTACTGCTAATTGATAATAACGGGGGTCAAATTGAAATAATCTTTGCATCGCATACCTTACAACAGCTACTGAGCCTTTAGTCTAGCATCATGAATATGAAGGCTCAGACCACAACGGTGCAAATGGGTTCGAAGTACTTTGTAAGGGTGACTATTGTTGAGTACTTTATGCTCCAAACCATTGATCAAAACGTGCCTGAGCTTTGGCTTTTACATCTTCATCAATGTAGCTAGCCACCATCCCTAATGCCACCGTTAATACTCCCATATCATCCATATATCCAAGTACAGGCGTAATGTCCGGCATAAAATCAATAACACTTATAAAATAACCTAGAGCACCATAAATCGTGGTTTTCGCCCAAATGGGAATATCATCACGACGGGAGGCGTAAAATAATTGTAATGCTTTTAAGACTATTTCACGTCCCGTACTTTTGGCTAAATTACTAGTTTTTACCCAAAAGCTAGGCTCAAAATAGTGTTGTTCAAATTGTTGATAGGGTTTAGGTAACATCGGTATACCCTCTTAAATAGTAGTGCGCACAAATTGCATAACAACCATTATACTCAAGCTAATTTTAAACCTAAGCAATGCACCTAAACCGAGGGGTTAGGTGAGACTGATTGATCTACTTGGAAGGATGCCAATGCTATTAAACAAACTCGTCTGGGGACTCGCCTTAAGTACTTTATTTTATACCCCGTTGACTCAAGCCAAAGAGCGAATTTACTTACTAGCAGGTCAATCGAATATGATGGGGCGGGGCAAAACCCAAGAACTTCCCTCTAACTACAAAAGTACGCCCTCCAATGTTCGTTTTTATTATCAAGGTCGCCCTAAACCCTTAGCTAAAATGGCCTATTTTGGTCCCGAAGTGACCTTTGCTCATGAGGTTGCTAAAGCTTTTCCTCATGATCAACACGTGATCATTAAAGCCGTAGGCACAGGTAGCTCTATCAAGCAATGGCAACGAGGTAAACCTTTATATTACAGTCTATTACGACAACTACAGCTTGCGATGCCTCAGTATTTTTACAGTAAAAAGCAACCGGTTGAGGCGATTGTTTGGATGCAAGGTGAACAAGACGCCCGTAGTGGTGATGCGTTTAAATACCAGCCGCAAATTAAGCAATTTATTACCAGCTTACGCACCGATATAGCTGCCCCCAACAGTTTGGTAGTCATTGGACAGGTGAACCCTAAAGCTCCCGCCTTTAGACTCTTGAAAATTGTTCAAGCCGGACAAGCTCAAGTAGCGCACTCGTTACCCAATACTATTTTGGTGACGACCGAAGGCTTAGGCACCACTTTTGATCTAGTACATTATAACGCTCAAGGACAAATGGAGTTAGGCAAACGCTTAGCACAAGCCTACATTAATGCTAAGCGTTAACACTGAAGTACTTCTGCACAAAAACTTCAGACAGGCTAAATAGGAACTGCATGTTTAGCCTATACACTGACTAGAGTAACCCAATGCACTGCTAGCTTCTGAGTACGCAGTGACAAAAACAATGATAACAATAGGAGTTGTTGTGAAAGCTCTAAAAGTAGCCTTGCGCCGTACCTTAATCAGTTTATTGTTGGTGATAAGCCCTGCGTTATGGGCTTTGAATCATTGGACTGAAAGTATTTTCACACCCCCTCGTCGAACCTTGCAGGCTTACCATCAGCAACGTTTACAACATCCCGAGCAATTTGCTCTACGTATTCAAAAGTACGCCTGCTTACAAGGGAGAGCGCCCTGTCTATTAGTAGAGCCAGATGCGCGCTACATCAGTAACGTAGGTAAAAAAGTCCGTCAGCAAGTCCAAACTAAAGGGCAACGTGTTCCTCAATATGGCAAAGTACTGGGTACTGTAGTGCTATTGCACGGGCGTAAAGGGCGTAAAGAGGATTTAATACCAGTGGCTGAGCGTTATGCCGCTTTAGGGTTACGCTGTTTACTAATCGACTTACCTGCACATGGCGAAAGCCCCCTTAAGGAATCCTATTTTGGCGCTACTCCTTTTGAGCGTTCTCTACCGCGTTTAGCGCTACAAGATGCAGCTAGTCATTTCAAATTTTCTCCTCAACCTGCTGCTTTATGGGGAGTGTCTATGGGTGGCTCTTTTGCAGTGGCAGCGGCCAGTGAAAATCCCCTGTTTTGGAAAAGTTTAGTGGTAGTGAGTAGTTTTGATCGCTTGGAAAGAATCATGCTAGATAAAATTCCTGAGCGCTATCAATTTGCAGGTGTGCTGGCGCGAGCAGCCGTGGATAAATACCATCATTTAGCTAATAAGCCTGTAGTGAGTACTATTACGCCCGTCATTTGGGCACAACGCATTCAAGCACCCACACTCATTGTCCACGGTGATAAGGACGAATTAATTGGTATACAACAGGGCAAAGCTTTATACGCTGCCATTGCTGCAACCCAAAAGCGCTGGCTTACCGTATCGGGGGCGGGGCATCGTACAGTACTTACCACACCCATGCCACTTTATGCTGAGATGGGCAGTTGGTTACTACAACATCTTTAGAGGAGTACTTAGGTCTAAAGTACTCCCTCCTGCACTAGCGGCTTAAGTATCGTTAGGCTTCTTTAGGGGCATGCATGACGAATACATCACACTTAGCATGTTTCACTAAACTCTCTGAGGTAGACCCCATAATAAAGCCTAATAAACCTTTTTTAGCACTATGCCCGACAATAATAAGGTCAACTTTATGGTCAGAGGCATAGTCCATAATAGCGTCATAAGGTAGCCCCTCAATCACTTCGAGTTTAGCAGTGCTCTCTATCTCTAGTTGCTTAGCTAACGCTAGTAACTGGTCATGAGCACTCGCCATTAAACGGGCTTGTACTTCAGGCTCTACCGTAATACTGGGCACATCGCCAAAGGCTTGAGTACTTAAAGGGACATCTTGCACCACCGTTAATAGCGTTATTTGACTATGGTGTTGCGAGGCTAGCTCTTTACCCCGATTGATCATACGTTGGCTTACAGGAGAAAAATCAACTGGAATCAGAATATGTTGATAAGCATGCATAGCAGTCTCCTAGAGTCAAAGGTTAACAATTATCTTAATTTACATAGTAGCCTAACTACACAAAACCACCATGACAAATGTCTAATTTTGACACGGCCTTTACCTAGTACACTTATTCGTTTCAACACTACTGACTCGCTTTTTTATAAGCATCACATGCTTTATCTCGCTCTTTTTTATCTTTAGTACTACCTGAAATCATAGCGCTGATAATTAAACTATTGCAGGTTTGGCGTAACTGGCGGACTTTATCTGTAATGGGTTTACTCTTAGCTATTTGTGCAATAGTCGGCTTAAACTTCATAGCAGCATCGCAATACATATTACTCACCTGCAGAAGACGGGGTTGAGTCATGAATTTGTCAGCATCTTTTTTTAACTCCTGACAACTAGCTTGAAATAATGCTTTAGCCGCCTGAGTACACTCAGAATATTTAGCTAATTGCCCCGTTAAATCACTACAGATAGATGGGTAACGAATTTTCCAGAATTGAAATTGATAAGTAATGCTGACCCCATCAAACTCAGTAGTCACAGGGGTTATGTCAACACCTTGACCTTCAAATAAATCATTTTGTAAACGAGTTGATAGGCTATTAACCGCTGAATTTAAACCTTGTTGAAGTATTGACCCTTGTGCAGTTTGGCGATGTTGACCTAATAAATGCTGTAAGGTACTACTCAAATCGTCCTCAGCCTGTACTGTTATAGAAGATACCCAAAAGAGTGCTAGCACTGATGTTTTTACAATAATGTTCATAGCCGCATGAGATAAGTTACCGATAAGGGTAACTTACCTAGCCTCCTGAACCTATTCAAAAAATACCGCTTAACAGTAGTAACGCAACTACATAGGTTGAGCGAAAAATAGGAAACAAGTCATATACTAAACTGGTGTTTACTTACCTCACACTCCTAAATAACTAGGTAACTCAGGATCAATAGCGACTTGATCAGCCGCACCTTGTAACACAATTTGCCCTTTTTGCATCACCAAAGCTCGATCACTGTGTTGTAGTACTTTGTGATAATCACGATCTACGATTAAGGTTGCCATTCCGCTGTGCTTAATGGTGTGAATGACTTGCCAAATCTCCTCGACAATTAAGGGTGCTAAACCTTCAGTAGCTTCATCCAAAATAATCAAATCAGGATGAGTCATGAGTGCCCGCCCAATCGACAGCATTTGCTGTTCACCTCCCGAAAGTTGACTCCCTAAATTGCTCAGGCGCTCTTTTAGGCGGGGAAAGGTTTCCAAAATGCGCTCATATTCCCACTCATATTGACCGTCTCGATTAGGGCGAGCGGCCATAATCAGATTTTCTCGCACCGTAAGATTACCAAATACGCCACGCCCTTCGGGTACATAAGCAATCCCTAAACGAGCTACTTCATAGGGTTTGGCTTTGGATTTATCTTGACCTAGGATGCTAATATGCCCATCACGCTGTTTAACATGCCCCAGTAAGGTACGAATGAGAGTACTTTTACCCATACCATTGCGCCCCAATAACCCCACTGTTTCACGGCGGGCTACATGGCAATGAATCCCCTGCAATACGTGACTAGAGCCATACCATGCATGAAGATCACGGGCATTGATTAAATGTTCAGTTGACATGTTAATGCCCTCCTAAATAGGCTTTTTGCACCTCAGGATTAGTACGAATGGCTTCAGGAGTATCAGACGCTATCACCGTGCCATTGACCATTACCGTAATCTTATCCGCAATCCTAAACACCGCATCCATGTCATGCTCCACCAATAAAATCGCATGGTGCTGTTTAAGTTGTGCTAACAAGGTCAACATCCGCTCAGTTTCCTCAGCCCCCATCCCCGCTAAAGGCTCATCCAGTAGGAGTACTTTAGGGCGAGTGGCTAAACACATCGCAATTTCTAATTGGCGCTTTTGCCCATGTGACAATAGCCCTGCAATACGACTACTAACATTATCTAAACCTGTTTGAATAAGGGCTTCTTGTGCTGCTTGATTACTGATTTGACAGTTTTGAGCGTTATTCCACCAAACCCAAGGGCGATGGACTTGAGCTTGTGCCGCTAAACGACAATTTTCAAATACGGTAAAATCTGGAAAAATCGTATTACGTTGATAGCTACGCCCTAGACCCTTACGAGCGCGTTTGGGTTGTGACCAATGGGTAATATCCTGTCCCAATAACTCAATCTGTCCCGCAGTGGGAGTTAGTTCACCGGATAGGATATTGATTAATGTCGATTTGCCTGCTCCATTAGTTCCAATAACCGCATGGACTGTTCCTTGCTCTAACTCAATGGAGGCTTGATTGACCGCTACTAAACCACCCCAACGTTGGAGAATTTGCTGACCTTTTAACAGTATCGGGCGAGTCATGACACATTCTCCTCTACAACAGGCGCTGTAGAGCGCCTAGTTCCTACTAAACGCTCTTTGATCACAGCAGGAATACCAATTAAACCTTTAGGTAATACAGCAACACACAAGATAATGGTTAAACCCAAACCTAAATGCCAATGTTTAGCAAAGTCACCAAAAAGAGCTTCTGACTTAAAGAGCTCTTGCAAAAACACAAAAACAAAGGCACCGATAATCGCCCCCCGTAGATGTCCTAAGCCACCTAAAATGATCATGACCAATAATGCACCTGATAAGTGCCAACTCATCATTTCAGGGTTTACATAACCATCTTGAACCGCAAATAAAAACCCTGCTAATCCCGCAATACCACCCGAGGTTACAAACGCAGCTAATTTATAAGGATAAGTAGAAAAACCTGAAGCCAACATGCGTTGCTCATTAATGTGGATACCGGATAGGACTCGCCCAAAATGCGAACGCAGCAAAATCGCTAAGAACACAAATGTCCAAATCAAAAACACTAGCGTGAAGAAGTACAGTATCGTGGTATTACTCAAGTCTATTAGGGTCTCTAAACCGGGCTTGTAATACATATAGATACCATCAGTACCGCCCCCTAAAGGCGTATCGTGCACCACATAGTACGCCATTTGTGCAAAGGCTAGCGTGACCATAATGAAGTACACCCCCTTAGTACGTAAGGATAATACCCCCACTACTAAGGCATAGGCTGCCGCCGCGATTACACTAGCTGGCAGTAACCACCACCACGCCGCTGCCTCACTTTCCGGCGATAACAATACGGCTGCATAAGCGCCCACTCCAAAAAAGGCTGCCTGCCCAAAACACACTAAGCCCGTACTACCGACGAGTAGTTCCAAGCTCAATGCTAAAATGGCATAAATCATAATCTTAGTAACTAAATCAATCCCATAGCTATCAGACACTAAAGGGTAGATGGCTAGTAAGAGAAAAAAGACACCAATAAACCAACCTTTTCCTTGAATATGACTCATTGCAATCACCCCGCCTTAAATAAGCCACTAGGCTTCCACAATAAAATCATGGCCATGAGTACATAGACCAGTACTCCCGAAGCCGCAGGTAACAACACCTTACCAAACGTATCCACAAACCCAATGAGTAAAGCGGCAAGAAATGCCCCACGAATCGAGCCAATCCCACCAATCACTACCACCACAAAACAGATAATCAGTACTTGATTACCCATCCCCGGATATACGGAGGAAATGGGGGCTGCAATCATGCCCGCCAAAGCAGCCATAGCAACACCAGCTGCAAATACCACCCGATATAAAAATTGGATATCAATCCCTAATGACTGCACCATCTCACGATTCACACTACCCGCCCGAATCATCATCCCTAAACGGGTGCGGGTAAATACCCAATACATCGCTAGAGCTAAGGCAATACAAACTCCAGAGGCAAATAGTCGATAAACCGGATAAGTCATAACATCCCCTAAGGGAATAGTACCTGCCAACCATGCAGGTGGACTTACACCATACACATCATCCCCTACCCATAAACTACGCAACTCTTCAAATACTAAAATCAGACCATAAGTCATCAGTACTTGCTGTAGATGATCACGCTCATACAAAAAGCTAAAAAAAGCCCACTCCATCAGGTAGCCTAATAAAGCTGCAACTATTGCCCCCACCACTAAGGTCACAATAAAATTGCCGCCTAACATAGGTGCTAATACATACGCCATATAAGCACCAATCATGTAAAAGCTACCGTGCGCTAGATTGATAATACCCATGATGCCGAAAATCAGGGTTAAGCCCATCGCCACTAAATACAACAATAGCCCGTACTGCAATGCATTAAGGCACTGAATCAAAAAGATAGAAATATCCACCCTATATCACCCTCCCCGCTTGCCCTTAGCACGAAGTACTAAGAGCAAAAAATCATTACATTTTGCAGCCTTTCGCTGGATCCGCTAGAGCCTTAGTACCGACTCCAATCACACTATTTTCCAAGCCTTTAGCTTCACGAATATAAAAATCTTGGACAGGATTATGAGCTTTAGACAGAGTGAATTTTCCGCGTGGACTATCAATTTCAGCTTTTTCAATCGCAGCGGCAATTTCTGCTTGTTTAGTTACATCGCCATTTACCGCACCCAAGCCGACTGCTAATAATTGAGCTGCGTCATAGCCTTGTACGGCATACACATCAGGGGATAATTGATAAGCTTGGTTATAGGCAGCACGGAAGGTTTTGTCTTTAGGATTATCCAAATTATCAGCATAGTGCAGAGTAGTTAGTACTCCATCGGCATCACCATTAGCTGCTTTCAAGGTGCCATCTGTTAAAAATCCAGCACCGTATAAAGGAATCGTCGGGCTTAAACCGGCCGCTTTATAATCCTTTAAAAACTTAGCCGCTCCAGCACCTGCAAAGAAGGTGTAAACAGCATCAGGTTTAGTGGCTGCAATTTCCGTTAGTAAGGCTTGAAACTCGACATTAGGGAACGGTAAATTCAGTTCTTTCAGTACTTCACCGCCTGCTTTTTCAAACGACTCTTTAAAGCCTTTAATCGTTTCATCGCCAGCCGCATATTTCCATGCAATCGTGACCACTTTCTTGTGACCTTTTTGCGCCATGACCTCGCCTGTGGCATAGCCTTGTTGCCAATTGCTAAAGGAGCTGCGGAAAATATTGGGCGCACATAAAGGGCCTGTAATCGCATCAGCCCCCGCATTGGGAACGACTAATAAGGTTTTAGAGTCCTTTGCCACCTTTGCCATCGCCGCCGCCACACCCGAATGAACGGTGCCTACTACGACATCCACCTGATCACGCTTAATTAATTTATTAATATTATCAGTGGCTTTAGCAGGGTCTGATTCATCATCGACTTTAATATATTCGACGGTACGATTACCTAATTTACCCCCTTGCTCTTGAACATAGAGTTTAAAACCATTTTCAATGGCTGTACCTAAAGCGGCATAAGTACCTGTTGCAGGTAACATCAGTCCCACTTTCAAAGGGGCTTCTTCTGCATAGGCTAAAGTACTCATCCCTACTAAAGCGGTGGCTATTAAAGCAGTCAGTGCTTTCATCTAAATTCTCCTCCAAGAGATTCCCTTTACAAACTGGAGCGTTGTAAAAGAGTAGTGGTTGTAAGTAAGCTAATTAATGGATTTAGCTTGAAGTAAATTTTTCAAAAAAGAGTTGATGTTGGGCAACATCCGCCTTGGCAAGCCATGTTTTAGTGGCTTCGATCATGGCAGGGGGGCCACATAAATAAGCATCAAAGGGTTGTTGTAAGCTGTCCATGTCAAATACATCACACACCACCCCTTTTTGCCCCTGCCATGACTCACTCGGATGCATAACGGCAAGACGATAATCAAAATCAGCTAGTTGAGCTTTATAGTGTTCCAGCCGCGCTAATTCACTTAAATCAGCCTCATAATTCACACCATAGTACAAACGGACAGGCTGATTAATACCCCCTTTTTGCACAAACTCATCCAGCATCGCCAAGAACGCTGATAGCCCTGTACCCCCTGCTACAAAAACCAAGGGGCGGGTGATTTTGCGTAAATAAAATATGCCCAAAGGAGCTTCAAATTGAATGTGATCACCTACTTGGGCACGCTCACGTAGATAGTCACTCATCACCCCACTAGGCAGTAAACGAATCAAAAACCGTAAAGTACTGGAGGCTGTCGAGGCATTCGCAAACGAGTACGCTCGCCATTGATCCGTATCAGGTATTTGAATCCGAGCATATTGCCCCGCCAGAAATTTAAGAGCGGGTGCATTATCGGTTAATTTTATTTCTAAAATAGCGGCAGCTTCTGATATTTTTTCGACTTTACTGACGACAGCAGAGTAGGTCTTAGTAGTGGTAGTGCTAATCGTTGAGTCAATATCAAAGTAAAAGGTAGCTGCGCTTTTCAAGCGGGTTTGACAAGCCAACATATGCCCTGCAGCTAACTCTGCTTCCGTCAAAGCTTCTTCATCTACATACTCTTGGCTGATCTCACCAGACTCACATAACCCACGACACGTAGCACACACTCCTTCACGACAATCAACGGGCAATTGCACTCCTTGGCGACGTGCAGCATCCATTAACAACTCATTCGGGCGTACTTCAAGATGGGCGGTTTTACCATCACGAAAAACAATAGTCGCAGCCAGTGTCATAGCGCCCCCTTAAACATGGTAGAAGTCAAATACAGAGTCAATTTTGTCATTTAAAACAATAACCTGCTTATAGAAAATTTGCCAACCAGTCCCTACCGTTTTGAGCTTACACTTCGCATGACCAAAAAAATGAGCACTTTCACCAAAGCGATAGTAATGAGTAACCCAATTGTAAAGTACTTCGACTTCATCATGGCCTAGCTCCTCATAACGCACATTGCTAATTAGGTGCAGCGTACGCGGCATAGGGTTAGATGCGGCAGATTTACCCGTGCGAATCCGAAAGATCCGATCCTCTAAACCATCCCGATTAGGGTAGTAAAGTAGTGACATTTCACGCTTAGGATCAGTGGCGTGTACATGCTCAGATTTCCATTGGGGAATGTGATATTCCGCCTCTGGCGCATATTGCTCTAAGTACTTATCCCAATCTTGTGCATCACAATAGGCAGATAATTGAAATAGAAACTGCTCAATACTTTGCTGTTTATTCATGGTTTAATTCCTCTTGCTCGTGGCGAACTTTTTGGTCTAAACCAGTGAGCATTTGTTGTTGCCATGCACTATGTTGATTGACATACAAACCTTCGTGGGTAAATTCACGTCCTGTAATGTTCGGTTGAATCCCTAGTACTTCGGTATTATTAGAGCTGCCGTAATTCCAAGTGTGACAACCCCGCGAAATATCATTCCATTCCCCTAAACGCGCTTCAAACCCACGTTGTGCCTCGCGAAACTCGACCAAATCGTCGGGGGTTCCCATACCGGATACATTGAAAAAGTCTTCAAATTGGCGAATTCGGCTTTCCCGCGCTTTGTCTGACTCACCCTTTACTCCCAGACAAAAACTATGAACCTCCGTCTTATTCCAAGCCACTGGACGAATCACCCGTAATTGAGAGCTGATCTGATCCATAAAGAATAAACTGGGATAAATATTGAGATTGCGTAGGCGATGCATTGTCCATTCGGCACGCGCTTGGGGTAACGTTGCTAATAAACGCGGCATAACATCGCTGTATCCCGGACGTACTTGGGGATTCGGCATGTCGCTAAACAATAAACTATGCCCATTCTTAAACGAGAACCATCCATCGTCGGTATCTTTATCACCCGCACCGAGTTTGGAATAATCGAGAATTTCTTTAGCATTTTCAGCTTTTTGTGAATTCACTTCTTGGCGATGTTGGACGGTACTGACATAGTTGTAATGCACTGTACTCACGTGATAGCCATCTAAACCATTTTCGTTTTGCAGTTTCCAATTGCCTTTGTAGGTGTAGCTGGAACTCCCCGGTACTACCTCCAACTCTCCTGTGGGCGATTGTTCTACCATCATGTCAAAAAATAATTTAGCATCGCCTAAAAACTCTTCTAGGCTCACACTAGAGTTTTTATCTAAACTGATGAATATAAAACCTTTATAGCTAGAAACTCTGGCTTGAGGTAAACCGTATTTGGACTTATCGAAACATTCGTCATATTCAGCAGGGGCTTTCACTTTGACTAAGCGCCCATCTGATTTGTAGCACCACGCATGAAACGGGCAGGTGAAGGTGGATTGATTGCCTTGGGTAGTACGTACTAGGGTTGTCCCCCGATGCTGGCAAGCATTAGCGACCGCATATAGCTCGCCTTTGCCATCACGGGTAACGATGATCGGCTGCCGTCCTGCTTGCAGGGTAAAGTAATCGTAAGGGTTGGGTACTTGGCTTTCGTGACAGGCGTAAATCCATTGCTTCTCGAAAATCAGCTCCATTTCGAGATCAAATAACTCAGGGGTAGTAAACATCTCACGCCGTACACGAAACACCCCCTCGGCTGGGCGAAAATCGGTACAATTTTGGATAAATGCTTTCCACTCATCCACGCTTTTTGTGGTAGTCATGGCTCCTCCTAGCAATGTGTTGTCGTTATGTTTTTTCAGTCTAGACTGAAAAATTTGCATTTGAATATGCAGTTTTTCGGTAAAGACTATCCACTTTTACGATTTATAGAGATGCTTAAACAATTGAATAGGAGTACTTTAGTTTACTAAGCCACTAAACAATTACTCCTTGACAGAGAATTACTGCTTCGCTTTATGATTAAAAACATCAACGAAGTGATTGTTTAAAAATAGCGTTCTGAACCCAGTGCCCCTACTCACACCCATGAAGGACTGAGCATGCAACCATTAGCTAGAGGAGCACAGCGACAGTTAGTTTCTGTGGAATTAAACACCATTCGAGCCGCTCGTGATTGGATGACCACTTTGTGCGGCCCCCACCAATTAGAAGTTAAACAGCATAATCATTTATTATTTCGGCATGGGGGCGCAGTCTTAACCCAAATGTCAGTGGGTATGATGGAGTACTCTACTCAAGTCCATGTAAAAACAGAAGATTTACTATATAGCTACAGCATTAGCCTACCCGTGCAAGGTACTCAATGCTTAGAGCAACGTAAAAAAACTGTAAACTCCCATCCCCAACAGGGCGTCATTATGTGCCCCGGACATGCCGCCCGTTTGAGTATGAGCGAAGATTGCCGCAAGTACTTGGTACGTGTCTCGCGTTTTGCAGTTGAAGAAAAGGTTAGTTGTTTATTGCGCCGACCGATTAGTCAGCCTGTAATGTTTGAGCCGGATATGACCGTTGATGACAAAGTAGGCGCATGGTGGCAATTGGTTGGGCATGTCTATTCCGTTTTAAATCAACCCTCTAGCTTATTTGACTTACCGGAGGTGTGGCAGTCTTTTCAGGAAAGCATTATTACCGGACTGCTTTATGCTCAGCCTAATAACTACTCACATGAACTAGAACACATCCGCTTGAATCGTCCTGCCTACCTACTCGATTTAGAGCATTTTATGCGTGACCATGTTGGGCAAGACTTGAGCTTAGATGATTTGGAACGTACTTCGGGAATGAATCGCGAGCGTTTGTATAAAGATTTCCGCCAAGTTTATAACTCTACCCCCATGAGTTATTTTCGTGATTTACGCTTTCAAGAAGTGCGCCAACGATTATTAGCTGCTACCCATAATACCAGTGTCTCCAGCATTGCTCTGGACTGTGGGTTTAGCCAATTGGGGCGTTTTGCGCATGAATATCAAGATCGTTTTGGTGAACTACCGTCTGAAACTTTACGTAAGCGTCAACACTAACTCGGTGAAATTGCCGCTAACGTAAAATTAAATATCGACAATAACAAATAATATCGATATTATTTCCCATAACGACGCTTGAACAAATTCATTCCGAGTGGAGGAGAAAGCTTATGGCAATGACAGGTGTACTGCGCCCTGGTCACGTACAACTACGTGTGCTCGATATGGACGCATCTTTGACCCATTATGTAGATCGCATGGGGTTGATTGAAACAGCACGCGACGACCAAGGTCGGGTTTATCTCAAAGGTTGGGATGAACATGATTGGTTTTCGGTAGTACTACGCCCGGCTGATGAACCCGGAATGGATTTTATGGGCTTTAAAGTCGATAGCCCTGCCACACTGGATCACTTGGAACAAAAACTGCGGGACTTTGGTTGCAAGGTAGAGCGTATTCCTGCAGGTGACTTAAAACACTGTGGTGAACGAGTACGCTTTGACTCTCCAACAGGACACTTTTTTGAACTGTATGCGGATAAAGAGCAAAAAGGTAATAGCGTTGGTACAGTAAATCCCCATCCTTGGTCAGAAGATACTAAAGGTATGAAAGTGTATCGTTTCGATCATTGTTTAATCTATGGTGATGATTTAGATGGCTCAGTTAAATTATTTACCGAAGTACTCGGCTTTAATGAAACTGAAAAAGTCATGGCGGGTCCTGATGGTCAGTTCAAAATCGGTAGCTTCTTAACCTGCGGTATGAAAGCCCACGATTTAGCCATTATTCGTCATACTGAAAAAGGTAAATTGCACCACGCCTCTTTCTTACTAAGAAGCTGGGAAGAAGTCTTACGGGCGGCGGATATTATGGGGCGTTATAAAATCCCGATTGATATTGGCCCTACTCGTCACGGTATTACTCGCGGTCGCACAATTTACTTCTTTGACCCGTCTGGTAATCGCAATGAAACCTTCTGCGACTCCTATGATTGGTATCCTGATCAAGAAACGATTACTTGGACAGAAGACGAATTGGGTGGTGCGATTTTCTATCACGATCAAGCCCTCAATGAACGCTTCCTCACAGTAGTGACCTGATTCACTTCATCTCTGAGTCTGAGCAACGCCACTCTTGTAGTGGCGTTACTTTTTTAAGTACTCGTCATCCTAAGCGCTCATCCGCTCTTTAAGTACTTGCTTAGTAATCTCTGCCGTTTGGCGAATATGAGATTCGGTTTCGGCACACGCTTTCTCAATATCACGGGCAATCACCGCATCATAAATACGCTGGTGTTCGGCATGAATATCGCGCTGGGTAATATTGGCATTTAAAGAGATATTGCGATAACGCTTATGTTGGTCATAGAGAATATTATAGAAATGTAATAACCACTTAGACGTACACGCTGAAATCACTGCCCAATGAAAATCATGATTACGCTGTTCCCAATTATCTAGATCAGAAGCAATATCATGTTCCTCGACTTTGGTTAGCTGGTAATAAGTTGCTACTACTTTTGATTCCCACGCATCATCCCCGCATTCAATACTTTTACGTAAGGCTTGCAGCTCCAGCATAATGCGTATTTCGGTGACATCATCAAGGTCTTCCAGCGAAATAGGCGTCACTCGAAAGCCGCGTTGCCCTTCAGCCACCACAAAACCATCCGAACTCAAACGACTTAAAGCTTCCCGTAAGGGTGTTGCACCGACATTATATTCTTTGCGTAAATGTTCAATTTTGAGCTTGGAGTCTGGCACAAGCTTACCTTGAATAATGTCTTCACGCAGCTGACCATAAATGTAGCTGGTCAAGGTGCGTGGGGAATTGACTTCCGTTGAAACCGTACTCATAGCAAGCTAATTAACCTTAGGTGGAATGTGGGAGCGGATTATACCGACAACTTATTTATAGGTAAGCCTAGTTTACACAAAAATTTTCACACTCCCTCACCCCAAGTACTGTAAGTACTAACCAAAGACCTCTTGTGCTTCGATTGTTAGTCCCATTCCAACGCTATTAAAGTAGTCACCCTCCATCAAACTAGCCTCAGGACACAGCTGCATAATCCGTTCACGAATCAGAGAGATTTTACTAGAGCCTCCTGTAAAAAAGACGGAGTTAACTTGACTTAGACTAATCCCCGCTTGGCTCGCTAGCTGCTGAATGACTGTTTCAAGCTGGCTAATATCCTCATTTAATAACTCAAAAAAGCCTTGGCGAGTAATTGGAATATGCAAATCACGCTCTACGAAATCTAGATTCAACTCCGCTCTTTCATGCTCTGAAAACGCAATTTTACCCAGTTCTACTTGATCAGCAATCAAATGACCTTGGCGTTCTTGCATGATGGTGGCTAAACGCTGCAATCTAATTTTGTCCTGTGCAGCAAACAGAATTTTATTAAAATCAATTAGGTTTTGTTTGCTGTAAAGAAAGTTAATTTTGTGCCATGTAGCAAGGTCGTGATACCAGTAATGCGGTATTTCAATACTTGAGCCATTGAGCGTAGTCATCAGTGTACCACGCCCTAGATGCGGTGATACGGTGGCATAATTCAACGCTTGGTCAAAATCATTGCCACCAATATGGATACCCTCGGTAGCAATAATATCGGCACTACTCGCTTTAAGATCAGGGTGCATACGGATCAATGAAAAGTCCGAAGTACCACCACCTAGATCGACAATAAGTACTAGTTGCTCGGTTTGAATCTGTTGGCGGTAAAAGGCTGAGGCTGCAATCGGTTCAAATTGGAATTTGATGTGTTTAAAGCCCGATTGCTTGAGTATGTCTTCTAAAGTACTTTGGGCTAATTGATCGACTTCAGGATCATTATCTTTAAAGTAAACAGGACGACCGACCACTACGCTGTCTAGAGTAGCTTGTTGTTGGGTTTCGGCTTGGGTTTTGACGTGCTTGATAAAATGGCTGAGCAAATCAATGTACGATTCGGACTTATTAAAAACGGCGGTACGCTCTTGCATCAAGGACGATCCCAGCACACTTTTCAATGACATTAATAAGCGCCCTTCGACCCCTTCGATGTAATGATTCAGTGCCTTTTTACCAAACTCAAGGCGTTTATCTTCCTCATTAATAAAGATAGCAGAACGCAGCGTGGTACTTTGCCCTTCCAAAGGAACCATACGAATCCCCTGTGCAGTACTCACCCCCAATGTGGAATTACTCGTCCCAAAATCTAAACCACAAAATGTCATCAGTTAGTACTCCACAACAGGCTCAAACAGCAAAAAGCCGGTGAGTGTAAGCGTTGTGGAGGTGGTAGTCTATTAAACTGTCAGCTAGATAATAATTATTTAATTTTTCATTCTCAACGGATCTTGGAAAAGGACTTTTTTTCAGTCATGAACTACTAATACTTTATTAGCTAAATATCCATAAGCTGCAGTGAAATCTATTAAACTTCACCGTAACCTATTGAGGCAAAGATCTAATTTTAGCTCAAGCTATTTAAATAATCTAAAATATAGGAATACTCACTCAATTTTGCAACCTTGAGAGGAGTTTGATTAAATTCATTTGTTACTGATAAACTAGCTCCAGCCTCAATCA
>JBDKGX010000027.1:0-27596 GCA_039797965.1 Pseudomonadota bacterium | reverse complement strand
ATTCCACAAATTGGGCGTGCGTTAAGTTTAGGATTTAATCAAGGAATGGTGTATGGCTTTAATGGTTGTAATAACTTTAATACCGCTTACCAATCTAATGAGCACAACACCACTTTAAAAATTAATACCCAACGGATGACCAGTACTTTAATGGCCTGTATGCCACAAATGGATGCTGTCTCTAAAGCCTTTGATCAAGTACTTAAACAAACTAGCTCATATAAACAAACCGACAATCAACTGACTCTAAAAGATAAAACTGGTAAAACTTTAGCACAATTTACTAAACCGCTGACTGCACTACCCAACACACAATGGCGAGTTGTCTCTTATAACTCAGGTAATGCTCTAGTGAGTAGTCTCAACTCCGAACGCATGACGGCCGACTTCGGTAAAAAAGGTCAATTAAGCGGTTTTGCAGGTTGTAATCAATACACATCCTCTTACACTGTTGATACTAGCCAAGGCACTATTAAAATTGCCCCTATCGGCAGTACTAAAAAGTTTTGTACCGAACCTGACAGCGTTATGAAAGAAGAACAAGCGTTTTTAAACGCATGGAAACAAGTTCGCTCTTATCAACGGTTAGGTAATGTACTCAACTTATTTGATCACAAAGGTACTAGAATGTTATCACTTTCGCTAATTCAATAACTCTGGTTCAGTACTCCTGTACTTAACACTATGGGGCGACTGTATTACGCAAAGTCACTGACCTAATAACCAAAATAAGAGCCAGGCACAGGGCTTTCCACGGTAAAAGGAGAGCGCTTAAGACCTCCTTTTACCCCACCCTTTAGCCATTGTTGATGGTTAAGATAAAAACTGAGCTGCTGTTGAAAAGTACTAGTGTCCACGCTGGTATCTAATGGAGTTTTTAATAACTCCTGTACTAATACCTCAATAGGACGTTCATCTGCTGGCAACTTATGAACCACTTGCTGCTCATCTAATTTTAAACGTCCGTCCGCCCACGGTGACCAATAATGTTGCGCTAATAAACCCACAACGTCCGGTACAATCATAGAGCGCTCTAGCCATGATTGATAAAAGGCGAATACGGTTTGGTTAGGCTGAATATCAATTAATGGCTCTATACCATTAAAGGATCGACTATCCATAGCAACGATTAGACTTTCAGAAAAATCTTCCATCACTTCTAGAGTACTAAAAGGGACTTGTAATAATTGAGCTAACGCTCGCCCGATAATTTCGGATTCACGCTCAGGAATTGCAATCACGCGTTGGGGCAAACGTTGTAATTGCGTTAAGTACTGTACAAACTGCTCTAAAATCCGCCGTGTCTCTGCTAAACTTCCCCACAATGCTACATAGCGCCCCCCCGCTGGCTCGGCTGTATCTTCCTCAGCAAGCTGTAAAATAGCCGCACCATATTGAATAAAATGCCACTCTCGAATAGGAGTCTGCGTCTGAAACTCAATGTGTTGATAACGCGCTAAACTATCTTTTAACTCATTGATTTTGTATTGGGCTAACTCAATCGACTCATTTGCAGTTTGAGACTCTAATAAAGTCTGTGCTTCTGTAGTAAATTCCGCTACCCCTTCTGGCTGCTTTAACCATAGTTTACATTGGTAATATAAATAGGCTGCCCAAAAGTCACCGCTATAGTCTATAGAGTCGAGTACTTGTAGAGCCGCTTCAATTTGAAAACGCGCCATATAGGCAAAGGCCAACTCATAAGCCGCATCTACATTACTAGGCTCTAGCTCCAGCGCTTTCTTCAAAAATACAATCGCTAAGGGATAATGCTCGGTATCAATAAAGTGATAGCCTAGATCAAAAAAGGGTTGGAATTGATCAAACTCACTTAAAGCAATTGCAAATAGGCGACGCTCCTCAGTACCTCCCATTTTTCCTAAAATATCACGGGCTAATAAATAAAGCGGTTTGTAATTCACATCGACCTGAAGCCCACTCACTAATTGTTTTAAAGACTCAGTGTACTCTCCTTGTTTATATAGACTAATGGCTTGTTGATAAGCATCCACGGCGGCTGATTCAGGCGCTGGGCTGGCGGGTCGAATCATGGGGGTATCCTTCGCTAAAATTGGGTCATCTTAGATAACTACTATATATCACAGCCTAAAAATCTAAAGGTGTAATGCTGGCTAGGCGGTAATACATTACTCATTCGGCGTCAAAGACAGCATAAAAATTAGACAAATCCATTAAAAAATAAGCTTTTAGCACGGTTATTTGTCAAAATGACATTACACTTATAAACACTTTCGCTTTGCCTGCGTTTATCCATTAAATGCAGCTTTTTTGAGTAACAGGAAGATTAATTTACAGGAGTCACTATGAAACTATTTACTACTGCTATTACTTTAGCATTATTAGGTGGATTTACGAGTTCAATATCAGCAGCCCAAATCAATCAAAAAAATGCTGTATATTCGGTAACACGTATTTCCCCTAGTGATAATTTAAATGTGCGTTCAGGTGCTGGTACTAATTACCCTGTCATTGCAGTCCTACCCTTTAATGGTAAGGGAGTGATTGCCACGGGTAAAACGACTAAACAAGGAGCTAACCTGTGGACACATATTACTTGGGCTGGTGTAGAAGGCTGGGTTAATAATTATTATCTAACCGAAGAAGAAACCACAACGACGGCTGTTAGCGCTGCACCTACTGCGGAAGTAAAACAACCGACTAAACGGGCTGTCGTTATGAGTTGTGTTGGGGTAGAGCCTCGTTGGAATATTCATATTACTGCTACCAGTGTTAATGTAATTGATACCGGTAAAAATCAATATTCAGTACCCGTGACTTTCCGTCAGCAATCTGTGAATCACTCTAGTATTGCCGTCGTAGGGGGCAAAAAAGATCAACGCTTGACACAATTATTCCTACAAAAAGTGGAAGCCTGTAATGTAGGTGGAGCAAGCTACCCTTATAGCATTATTGGGGCACTGGATGAGCGTCAAGTCGTGTCAGGTTGCTGTAAGGTTATCAACCAATAATCTTTATTTTTATACCGTTAGACGGGTGGAGTAGTTGATTCAGCTCCCCCTGTATTCGTTTAAAAATCAATCACCAAGCAATCATTTTTAAATCCAACCAAGTCAAAGCTTTACTTTACTTTTACTAAAACTGTGCTATCTATATAGCAAGCAACCGCTGTGGATGACACACAATAAAATTTCTACTAGAAAGATCAGTACAGCGAGGATGGCCTTCGTAAGCATCGGTGTATTTTTCTGCCCAGAGAACTTTATAGCCACACCGACCTTTGTACACTTATGTGCAAAACTGAGGGTCATTCTCCCTGTACTGTGCTAGTTCCATATCAGTAATTTAATAGATACAGCTAACGACACCACTACTAATACTGGACGAATCAATTTAGCACCATGTTTACTAGCCATTTGTGAACCAATAAAACTACCTGCGATTTGCCCAAGCCCCATCAATATACCTAACGCCCACAGTACTTCTCCATGTAGGGCAAAAATAATTAAAGCGGCTAGATTACTGGTAAAATTTAATAATTTTGTTAATCCTGTAGCTTTTTGAATACCCAAGCCTAACAACAATACTGCTGCCATCACAAAGAAAGTACCTGTGCCTGGTCCAAAAAAACCATCATAAAATCCAATGCCTAATCCAGCCGTTAAACCAAATCCAATCAAGGTAATACGCCTTTGACGGTCTTGGTCATTTAAGGCGGGCGCAAAAATAAAGTACAAAGCAAAAGCGATCATGAGAAAGGGTATTATTTTGCTCAGAATCGAGCTATCAATTTGCTGTACTAGCAAAGCACCTAAGGCTGAACCTATAAAAGTAAGTACTATAGCTACTTTATAGTCACTGGGTTTTAAATAACCTTGCCGAGTATAATTAATAGTTGCCGTCAAAGAACCAAAACTACTTTGTAATTTATTAGTAGCCAATACTTGTACAGGGGGTAAACCTGCCCATAATAGCGCTGGAATAGTGATCAATCCGCCCCCGCCACCAATCGAATCTACCCATCCTGCAAAACCTGCTAAGGCTACTAGCGTAGCAACTGTTTCCCAAGGCAAAGTCCCCAAACTTAACCAACCGTCTACCATAAACCTATCCACTAGCAAAGCGGCTTAGCATACGCTTAAGATTTTTCCCTCGCAAATACTTAGGCAAACTCATCAAAACAGAATTTATTAGTCATCCTCTCACTGTTCGAGAGCTCATTTATAGATTTAGTTAAAAAATTTTTCGCTAAAAAATATATTTGCCACATTAGCATTAATTTTATTTATTATTTAATAACACATTACAAAAATCTATTTACTTTAAGCTATCAGCCTTAACTCACTACTAACTTAGCTTTAAAAACAAAATCTTAAAAGCCTAAATGCTAATAGATTTCTATTAATGAAAAAACACACAAACTACCTTTTATAGAAAATAACTGACTGAACATCGTACTAGCATTAGCAAAAACTCATTAAAAAAAGTAAATGTACTCAATAAAAACTAGACATTTTATTTATACTTACTTCAAGGATACATGATGACTACCCAATCTTACTTAGCCTTAAATACTAAACCCACTACCTCTGCTGTATTGCCTACTAAACCTAGCGTTACTACTAATAGCTCTAACACTGGAAATATAAATTTATTTAATAATGGAAATATGGGATTTAATAGCTCATCTATTATTAACCTCATTAACCAACTGTTGGCACTTTTCAATCAAGGCTCTAATGGTCTTGGCGGATTATTAGGGGGGGCTTTAGGGGCTGGTGGAATGTTAGGAACGAATAATGGGGGAGGCTTACTAGGAGGTAGTTCTTGGGGCTTGAATAATGGGGGACTACTAGGGGGCGGCTCTTGGGGGTTAAATAACGGTAGTAGTACTATCTCTAATCCGTTGACTCAACAAAACATTCCCTCTATATCTTTACCTGTTATTGGTGTTAATTCCGGCTCGACTATTTGGGGTGACCCACACTTTGTTGGAGCTGATGGGGAAAAATACGATATTAAAGGTGAAGCAGGCAAAACCTACAATATTTTAAGTGACAAAAACCTTCAGCTCAATGCAGCATTTAGAGCTAAAGAGTCTGATCAAACTTTAATGGGCTCTATTGGTGCCACTATTAAAAATGAACAAGGTACTCACAATATTAAATTTACTGAAAAAGGTGAGCTGTCCATTAATAATAAAGTACTCAAAGATGGTACCTATCAGTTAGGCTCCAGCAGTGTAAAAAAACAAGGTACTGACTTAACGATTAAAACACCTGAGTACGAAATCACTTCGGGTCTTAAAAGTGGTGAGCTAGCCCTTAACTTCAAAAGTAGTAATGTGGCTGCCGATGGTGTTATGCCACATGGTTTCTGGGGGCAAACGGCTGATGGTGACGGCAAAAAACGGGATGGCGAAGAAGGCAGCAAAGCTCAAGGGGGCGGTGTTTTACAAAAACTAGAGGGTGGTATTGCTGCTAAAGGTGATACTAGCACCTATAAGTTCTACGAAGTTAAAGACTTATTTGACACTAACTTTGCTAACTTTAATCGTTTTAATGGTACTAGTGGTTTCGTTGATAAAGCCAAAGTTAGTGCTACAGGTAGTGCTGACTAACGCGTCGCTTAAGTACTTAGTCAGTCACTCAGTTGCTGGCTAAGTACTCATACTTGAGTAATATAACTTTTATTTTTAGAAAATTTATATTTATTTATCACGAAAATTCTTATTTAAAATCACCGCTGCTCTCATAAAAAACTACAGTGATGACTAATGTTTAAAGACTGTATTACCGACATCATCTAAGTCAATCTAATCAACTTACTAGCTTTGATTTATGTTTTTTAAATAGGGTTCGCCACTCTAATTAACTCAACGGTGACGTAATGCTTATTAAGCAATAACCACTATTACTTTTTTACAGACTGTGCATAGCTTAAATTATTTTCACTTAAGCTACTAAATTTATTGAAGTAAAGCTGATCACCACGATAGTGTTACTTTCACCTACTCCTTATTTTTCATACTAGCGCTAGAAAATTTTACTAAATATGCTCATCATAGCTAAGTACTTTGACAACATACGCAGGAGGACTCAGTATGAAAGTCACGATTGATGTGGATCTCACTCCCGAAGAAATGCGCCGCTTGGTTGGTTTGCCAGACGTTCAAAAATTCAATGAAGCGGTAATGGAGGAAATGCTCCAACGCCTTCGTACAGGTACCGATGGATATGATCCATTACAGTTTTTCCGCGCTGGTATTTTAGGTAATACAGACACGTGGACTAAGTGGACTGAGCTGTTCAGCCCCTTTAGTAGCACCAAAGCACCAAAACTTTAATACAGTACTGGCCATTTAATAATAAAAAAACGGCATGCTTCTTGCTTAGTTATAAGCTAGAAAGTACGAGCTGTTAGGTAGGAGTACTTAATCTTGCTATTTACGCCTACCTAAAACCTTACTAACAACAACTCAGTTTGGGAATCACCCTATGCGTCAGGAATGGAACCTTTACCACCCTAAGAATTATTACGACGAGCTTATTGCAGAGCAGGGGCAGCCACGCCCTACCAGCGAGCGTCTAGTGGAATTTTTAAGCGCACTCTCGCCGCAACGCTTTAAACAGTGTGTGAGTGAAGCAGAAGCAACCATTCGGCAAATGGGTATTACCTTTACGATTTATAGCGATGCGGGCAATATCGACCGCGCTTGGCCTTTTGATATCATTCCACGCATTATCCCCGGTCAAGAATGGGATAGCATCGAAATGGGGCTTAAGCAACGTATTCGTGCACTAAATATGTTCATTCAAGACATTTACAATGGCGGAAAAATTATAAAAGACGGGGTTATTCCTGCTGATGTGGTGTATCAATCCAAAGGTTATCGTGCGCCTTGCGAGGGTATGACGCCCCCTCATGGTGTGTGGGCTAATATTTGTGGCTCTGATTTAGTGCGCCATAGTGATGGGATTATGTATGTATTGGAGGATAATTTACGTGTCCCCTCTGGTGTGGCTTATATGCTGGAAAATCGCACCATTACTAAACGGGTATTACCCGAAATTTTTAAATTAATGCCCATCCGCCCCGTCAGTGCCTATCCTGCCCAATTGTATGAAATGTTGGCCTCCTTACGCCCTGATTTAGATCATCCGACTATCGCCCTATTGACCCCAGGTATCTATAACTCTGCCTACTTTGAGCATGCGTTTTTAGCACGACAAGCCGGTCTAGTACTGTTAGAAGGCTCTGATTTAATGGTAGGTAATGACAATTATGTCTATATGAAAACCATTAAAGGCTTAGAGCGCGTCGATGTGATTTACCGCCGCATTGATGATGATTTTATTGATCCTGAAGTCTTTCGCAAAGACTCTATTTTAGGGATTCCGGGTATTATGCGGGCATGGCGTGAAGGCAAAGTGGCGATTGCTAATGCGCCGGGCTGCGGGGTTGCCGATGACAAGGTCATTTATGCTTACGTACCCGAGATGATTAAGTACTATCTAGGAGAAGAAGCAACGCTTCCTAATGTACCTACTTGGGTCTGTCGTCGTGATGAAGATCGGGAGTATGTACTGGATCACCTTGCTGAACTAGTTGTAAAGCCTGCTAATGAATCGGGTGGCTACGGTATGTTAGTGGGTCCTCATTCCACCCCTGAAAAAGTTGAAGAATTCCGCACCCTGATTCAGGAAAATCCTAATAACTATATTGCTCAGCCAACATTGAGTTTATCTATTAATCCAACGGTTGCCGATGAGGGGATTCAAGGTCGTCACGTTGATTTACGCCCCTTTATTCTCAGTGGTAAAGATATCTACGTGACTCAAGGCGGCTTGACTCGTGTGGCATTAGTCAAAGGCTCTTTAGTGGTCAACTCCTCACAAGGGGGCGGCAGTAAGGATACATGGATTGTGAATGAGGAAATGCCCGACTTTAACAGCCCCAGCACACAGGAGATTGAAGTATGATTACCATGTTATCCCAAGTGGCTGAACGGGTGTATTGGATGGCACGCTATTTAGAGCGGGCTGAAAAAACGGCTCGTCTCATTCATGTCCATACTTCACTTCTCATGGACTTGCCTGATCGGATGGAAATCGATTGGTATACCTTAGTACGTTTATTTAATGCTGAGCAGGCATTTCGTAAGCATTATCCGGTTGCCAGTGAACAAAACATTATGCAATTCCTCGTAGCCGACCGGAACAATGCGTCTTCTCTGGCTAGCTCTTTAGCGATGGTCAGGGAAAATATTCGTACTTCACTCAACGTCCTTCCTGAAGAGGTGTGGGAACAAGCGAATCGTATTCATCTGTTGATGAATGAATCACTGCCTAATACCTCTAACCGTCATTTACGCCAATTGTTTATGCGTCAAGTCATGGAGCATTGTCAGTGTATTCGCGGTGCACTGGATAGCCATATGAGTCGTGATAATACCTTTGACTTTATGCAAATCGGCAAACATGTCGAACGTGCTGATATGAGTACTCGCATTTTAGAAATGACTTCGCTGTTATTGGCGGATGATCGTAGTGCGATTTTGCGCCGCTATGAGGGGATACTGTGGGGTAATTTATTACAAGCGCTTAGTGCACGACAAATGTATATGCAACACGTTCACTCACGTTTGAATGGCGTTAAAGCCATGAATTTCTTGTTAAAAGACCCGATTTTCCCCGGTTCGGTGAGTTATTCATTATCTGCTATAGTCCGTCGTATGTGCTACTTACCTCATCCGGAATTTCCTATTGCTCGTTTGCAAAAAATTCGTGATCACTTAGCAAGCGCTGATATAGCCTCTATCCCTGCTGATCAAATTCATCATTTAATGGATTCACTACAAGGTGAATTAGGCGAGCTACAAGGGCAAATTGCTAAAACGTGGTTCTACCCGACTTTTAGCCAAACTCAAACCCAAGCTGGGCAATCACAACGCCAAGGCTATTAATCCTATTTACTCTCATGGGCGAGACTCGACTCTCGCTCCCTTTCTGATTCCAGCAAAGAGAACGTCATGAGCATTCACGTTACCCTCAATCATAAAACGACTTATCATTTTGACCGCTTTGTGGGTTTATCCCCCCATGTGATTCGGTTACGTCCCGCCGCTCATACACGTACTCCTGTGTTAGCGTATTCACTCACGGTAAAACCCGAAAACCATTTTATTAATTGGCAACAAGACCCGTTTGGTAACTGGTTAGCGCGTATTGTGTTTAATGAGCGCACTCAAGCAATGAGTGTTGAAGTCAATTTGACTGCTGATTTGATTGAAATTAATCCTTTTGATTTTTTCGTAGAAGAATATGCCCAAAAGTTCCCGTTTCAATACGACGCTGAATTGGCTAAAGAGCTGATTCCATATCTGGAAGTGCGTGAAGAGGGCGAGCTTCTTAAAGAATGGATTAAAGGGGTCGATTACTCACAAACTAATACCATTTTATTTTTAGTCGCTATCAATCAACGTCTCCAACAAGATATTAAATACAATATTCGTATGGAGCCGGGGGTACAAAGTTGTGAGCAAACCCTAACACTCAAAACAGGCTCATGCCGTGATAGTGCGTGGCTCTTGGTGCAAATTTTACGGCATTTAGGACTCGCTGCCCGTTTCGTTTCGGGGTACTTGGTACAACTCACTCCGGATGTCAAAGCACTCGATGGCCCTAATGGCCCTGCTGAGGATTTTACTGACTTACATGCGTGGACTGAAGTCTATTTACCTGGTGCGGGTTGGGTGGGACTAGACCCCACTTCTGGGTTATTTGCGAGTACTGGGCATATTCCATTGGCTTGCACTCCTTCGCCTAGCAGTGCGGCTCCGATTGACGGATTTACTGATATTTGCGAATCCACTCTGGAGTTTTCTAATACGGTTAGACGTCTTCGTGAAGACCCACGAGTCACAAAACCGTATACCGATGCTCAATGGGCGGACATTATGGCGCTAGGTCATCAAGTTGAAGCCAGTTTAGTATCTCAAGATGTGCGCTTAACCATGGGCGGCGAACCCACTTTTGTATCGGTCGACGATATGGAAAGCGCTCAATGGAATCAGGCAGCACTAGGTGAGCACAAACGTGAGCGAGCGGGAGTGTTATTTCGTCGCATGCAACAAGCCTTTAGCTCCGGTAGTTTGCTGCATTTTGGGCAAGGCAAATGGTACCCCGGCGAACCTTTCCCACGCTGGGCATTAAGCTGCTATTGGCGTGTCGATGGTGAGCCACTATGGAATGATCCAAACTTAGTCGCCGATGATAATAAAAATTATGGCTATGGCTTAGAGCATGCCAACCAATTCGCTAGTACTTTAGCCACCAACCTAGGCTTAGACCCGCGATTTTTAGTGGAAGGCTATGAAGATCGTTTGTACTATTTGTGGAAAGAAGCTAGTCAACCAATTAATGTCGACTGGCTCAGCCTCGATGTGAAAAATAGCGACTATCGCAATGACTTAGTACTCGCTTTACAACGCGGTCTTAATACTCCTAACGGTTATGCCCTGCCCTTGCGTTGGAATGTGGTCGAGCAAAACTGGGATAGTGCGCCGTGGTACTTCCGTCGTGAGGCAATGTACTTGATTCCGGGCAACTCACCGATGGGTTTACGCTTGCCCCTCGATAGCTTGCAACATACCCCGCTGAATGAGCGAGAAATCGAATCCAAACCTGACCCTCTCGATGATCTACCACCACTGACGACTACGACCACTAAAAAAGCACTCAAGTCTTATCCTAAAGAGTACTATGGTGAAATCATCCGCACAGCTTTGTGTGTAGAAGCTCGTAATGGGCGTATGCATATCTTTTTACCCCCACTCCATCACCTAGAGCACTATGCCGAGCTGATCAGCACCATCGAGCAGACTGCTGAACAACTCCATATGCCTGTGCTGATTGAGGGCTATGAACCTCCCAGTGACCCTCGTCTAAAATCATTTAAAGTCACTCCCGACCCCGGCGTTATTGAAGTCAATATTCACCCCGCGAATTCATGGAATGAGTTAGTACACAACACTGAAACCTTGTACGAAGAAGCTCGACTGTCACGTTTGGTGGCTGAAAAATTCATGCTCGATGGTCGTCATACGGGTACGGGCGGGGGGAACCATGTCACCTTAGGGGCTGCAAAACCCATTGATAGCCCATTCTTACGTCGTCCTGACTTACTACGCAGCTTTATTACCTATTGGCAAAATCATCCGGGGCTTTCCTATCTCTTTTCAGGGACTTTTATTGGTCCTACTAGCCAAGCGCCTCGTGTGGATGAGGCGCGTGATAGCGCCTTGTATGAATTAGAAATTGCTTTTCAACACATGCCCACAGGTGAGGTTAATCAGCCGTGGTTAGTGGATCGTTTGCTGCGTAATCTACTGACTGACATTACAGGTAATACGCATCGTGCTGAGTTTTGTATTGATAAACTTTACTCACCAGACTCCTACAGTGGGCGTCAAGGTTTATTAGAACTACGTGCCTTTGAAATGCCGCCGCATGCACGTATGTCCTTGGTACAAATGTTATTACTGCGTACATTTGTAGCGCATTTTTGGAAAAAACCATATCAGCAAAAGCTAGTACGTTGGGGAACGGATTTACACAACCGCTTTATGTTGCCTCATTTTGTTTGGGAAGATATGCGTGATGTGTGTGCTGATTTACAAGCGGCTGGTTTCCCCTTCCAACTCGAATGGCTCAAACCTTTCCATGAATTCCGCTTCCCAGTGTTTGGACGAGTGCAATATCGGGGCATTGAAATTGAAATACGTGCCGCGTTAGAGCCTTGGAGTGTGCTGGGTGAGGAAATGAGTAGTCAAGGTACAGCTCGCTTTGTCGACTCCTCAATGGAACGGATTCAAGTTAAAATTACGGGTATCCGTAATGAGCGCTATGTTCTGGTGTGTAACGGACGACGGGTTCCGTTGCAAAATACCGGAGTAAAAGGCGAGTACGTAGCAGGGGTAAAATTCCGCGCATGGCAACCCCCCTCAGCCCTACATCCTACGATTCCAGTGCAATCACCTTTGGTGTTTGACATTGTGGATACGTGGAATGGGCGCTCGATAGGCGGTTGTACTTATCACGTGGTACATCCTGGTGGACGTAGTTATGAAACCTTCCCTGTCAATGCCTACGAGGCTGAAGGTAGACGCTTCTCTCGGTTCCAAATGATCACTAACACTCCCGAAGTACTGGAAGCCAAGCCGTTGTCTGAGGCAACTCGCCAGTTCTACGCCAATGGAGCGGTGGATATGCCCATGGAACCCCCTAAAGAAGAAGTCAATACGGAATTCCCTAATACACTAGATTTAAGACGGTTCTAACACAAAGTACTGTATTAAGTACTTTAGCAAATCATAGGTAAAGGCAAGTACTTTACCTATTTCTAGACTGTTACTATTTAGTATTATTTTATAGCGCTGCTGAGATCACGCCAACCTAGTACTTTAACTCCACTACGCACATAACTATCCTCCCCTCCATAGACTAACCAAGGAAACTCGGTTAAATCCTCTTTAGTAGCAAAAGCGGTTGAACGCTGACCTGCTTTCATATAATCCGTAGTGACGGTTTGCCCTGCTTTAATCTCCACGACTTGTAATTGTGTGCCTACCTCAAACACAATATCAGCCTCTACACCATTATTATCCCGCCAAAAATATAAATCAGTAGATAATCCCGCATTATAACGAGCCTTAATAAACTCACTCACAACCCAATTTTCAAATAAAGCCCCTCGTAAAGGATGCAACGTTAAAATATCTTCCTCACGTATTCCTAACAACCAACAAGCTAGACCACTATCTATAAAATAGAGCTTGGGAGTTTTAACTAAACGTTTGCCAAAATTGCGATAATAAGGCGGCAATAAATACACCAAACCACTGGACTCCAAAACGGACATCCATGCTTTTGCGGTGGCTTGATTAATACCTGTTTCTGAGGCTAACGCTGAGATATTTAATAGCTGTCCTACTCGACCTGCACACAACTTTAAAAAACGTTGGAAAGTACTGAGGTCTTGAATATTGAGTACTTGACGCACATCCCGCTCAATATAGGTTGCTACATAACTCGCAAACCAATCTTGAGGTGTTACTGGTTGGGTATGTAAAGCGGGGTAACCCCCTTTTAATAACCCGTTATTTAGGCTTAATTCTGTTGAAGTAATACTAGGGATTTCATGACTGGCTAAGGGTAGCAAATGGGTAATGCCAGCACGTCCTGCCAGTGACTGTGATACACCTGCTAATAGCCCAAACTGTTGAGAACCCGTCAGGATGAAACGCCCTGCTTGTCGATTGCTATCGACTTTACTTTGCAGGTAAGAAAACAGGTCTGGCCAGCGCTGAGCTTCGTCAAAAATAGCACCTTGTTCAAAACGAGCTAAAAATCCTCGCGGGTCCTCTAGCGCAAACTCCCGCTCAAAGGGGTCTTCTAAGCTAATGTAGGGTTTATCGTGAAATAGGTTACGTACTAGGGTAGTTTTGCCAGATTGGCGAGGACCGGTCACTGTTACAATAGGAAAAGAGCTAGCCAGCCTTTGTAAGGTAGTACTTAATTGACGGGGTAACATAGTTATACAAATCTCATAGTTGACTATTTAAATAGTATAACAATGATAGCGAACTTTAGTCTTAAATTTGAGTTTAAATCATCGTATTTGAATAACTACTTTGCCAAACTCGTATTGGGTTTGAATGCTTGTATTTAATTGCATTTTTGCTGAGTTTATCTCCACAATGAGTACTTAAGCGTCATCAGTACTCTGTAGGATAAATTATGCCCCGTAGCCCCAGCTTTCAGCGTCCCGATCATACTTTCATTCCTCACACGCGCTTTGTAGGGCGGGAGGATATCTTAGCCTACTTTCAAACGTTATTAACGGAACCACAGACTCGTCAGGAGCGCCGTATTTTAAATATTTACGGCATCGGGGGGCAGGGTAAAACCGCTCTCTCACAACAGTTTATGAATCATCTCCATCAAACACGTATTGAACAGGGTAAACACCTTACCTTTGCGACCTTGAGCTTTGAAACGGAATCTTATCGGCGTGATGCGAGTTTGGCACTGTTGGCGTTGCGGCATCAGTTACGTAGGCAAGGGATTATTTTCCCTGCCTTTGATACCGCTTTTGGGCGCTATTTTAGTTTATCGCAACAAGGGCGCGATTTAGAAACCGCTCACCCCGAGCTATTTCGTAAACCTTCTGAGGGTTGGGGGGATGCTGAAAGCATTGGCAACGATATTTTAGGTATTGTAGATGCTGTAAAAGATATTGGGGTTTCGGGAATTCCGGGGGCAGGGTTGATTACAAAGTACTTGAGCAAGTACTCGATAAAGTTGCGGGATTGGTGGCAAAAGCGTGGGCGAACTATTTTGGCGGATTTGGATAGTTTAGAGCCGTATCAGATTAGTGAAAAGTTGCCGATGTTTTTTGCCTCGGATGTGTATGAATGGCTGAATGAGGCTGATCATCCAGAGCGGCGGGTGACGTTGGTACTGGATACCTATGAAGCGCTGTGGCGCGAGCGGGCGACTAAAGTTGGGGAAATGGCGATCACGGTGGATGCGTGGGTGATGCAGTTGGTGAATGACTGTGTGGGGGCGTATGTGGTGATTTTAGGGCGCGAACCGCTGCATTGGGTGGAACAGGAGGCGAGTTGGGCGGAGGAAATAAAGCCTTGGGCATTGGATGAGTTGTCTATGGAGGCGGCTGAGCAATTATTACGTGAAGTCCCAATTGTGGAGGCTGAGATTCGGGCGGCAATGCTGGCAAGTTCGGAACGGGTAGCGTTTTATTTAAAGCTACATATTGAACGTTATGCACAGCTTAAGAATCAGGGCAAGGCTATTACGGTCGAGGAGTTTAAGGAACCACAGGCGCAGATTATTGCACGATTTACCGACCATATGGAGGCGGGGCTACGTCAAGCCTTGAAGGTAGTATCCTGTCCGCGCTTTGTGACGGATACCTTGTTTTTGGACTTAGCCGAGCGGTTTTTGGGCGGGCGAGCGGCGGTGAGCTTTAGGGAGTTGCGCCAGTATTCGTTTTGGGAGGTCGCAGAGGCAGTCGATGGGATACCGCGTTATCGCCTACATAATGTGATGCGGGAGCAGTTACAGGCGCTGTTACAGCAAGGCGAGGCGGTGTTATTACAGGAGGTGCATGCGTTTTTGTTTGAGTACTATGACGGGGTGTTTGAGCGGATTGAGGCGCTGGAACAGCAAGTACTCGATGAAGCGGGTTTAACCAGTAAGTACTTTAACTATGCTAAGTTTCAGGCGTTTGCTCAACCGATTGAAGGGGTGTTGCAAGAGCTATATGAGCGCTTGGATGATGCCTTAGTGGAGGGGCTTTATCATCTGGAGCAGCTAGAGAAAAGGCGCTTAGCCGGTTGGTTGGGGAAGCGACATATATCACATTATCACTATCAATCAGCACAATATTCATTGCTGCAATCGTTATATGAGCATGTACTTCAAATCACTCAGCAAGCAGTAGGGGAGAACACTGATGAAGCAGCCTTATGTTTGAATAATCTGGCGGCGTTGTATAAAGCACAAGGCGCGTATGAATCCGCACTACCTTTGTATGAACGGGCGTTAGTGATTCGGGAGCAGGTCTTGGGCGCCCATCACCCCGATACCGCAGCCAGTTTGAATAATCTGGCGGGGTTGTATCAGTCTCAAGGCGCGTATGAATCCGCACTACCTTTGTATGAACGGGCGTTAGTGATTCGGGAGCAGGTCTTGGGCGCTCATCACCCCGATACCGCAGCCAGTTTGAATAATCTGGCTCAGTTGTATCAGTCCCAAGGCGCGTATGCATCCGCACTACCTTTGTATGAACGGGCGTTAGCGATACTTACAAGAGTAGGCGGCGAGCAACATCCTCATACTCAGATAGTAAAAAAGAATTATGAGCGTTTAAAAACCCTCATACAGGAAAATGGTTTGTCTAGCTCGTAACCCTATCCCAACGGAGCAATGGTAAAAATAACGGCAAAGCCCCCCCGTAATGATGCCCCCTCAGCCATTGCAATTGTTTAAACATTAAGGATATTGGGTGTCGTAGCGAGGCATTTATCCACATTTTTGGCAGGATAGCGCATACTGATAGGCTATATTTTTAGGGATTGGCTTTATTTTTATGACTATATCGGCGAGTAAAGGGTTTATTTTAGTATTAGTGGTTAGCGCGTTGAGTGCTTGCTCATCGGTCAATACGTCAGCACCCGCGACCTCCACGACTGAGGTAGCCACTAAAACTAGTACTAAACTACTACCTGACTCCCCTACTCGCCCCGTCATTCAAACGGCATGGTGGCAGCGCTTTAATGACCCCCTGATGACCACTCTCATTCAAGAGGCGTGGCAAGCTAATCCTACCTTGCAAACCGCTCAAGCCAGTGTCCAAGCAGCGCGGGCACAAGGGGTCATCGCAGGGGCGAGTTTATTACCTACAGTGTCAGCTAGTGGCTCTCTACGAGATACTAATAGCGCTAGACTCAGTGGCTCAATTGGTGCCGATGCCAGTTGGGAACTGGACTTATGGGGAGGTAATCGCTTAGCCAGTGTGGCAGCTCAACATGATTTCCAAGCGGCGCAAGCTAATTATCAAGATGTTAAAGCCACCTTAGCCGCCGAAGTGGCGAGCGCTTATGTCAATTTGCGATTAGCTCAAGCCCGTGCAGGACTCGCCCGTAAAACCAATCAATCTCGCCAAGAAACCTTAAAGCTTGCCGAAATGCGCTTAAAGGCAGGGTTAGATAGCGGTCTAACCACCGAGCAAGCTCGCCTAAGCTACGGGCAAAATCAAGCCCAACTCCCTGAACTAGATAGTGCGGTACAGCGGTCGCAATATGCCTTGTCAGTCTTGACAGGTAAAACCCCGCCCGCGCTAGTTGAACGTTTAAGTACGCCTAAACCTATTCCCAGTGTGAGTGGAGTACTGCAAACTACTATTCCTGCGAATGCTATGCGTCAACGTCCCGATATTCGTGCCGCGGAATACCAAATAGCCGCCGCTAGTGCGCGGGTGGGCGAGGCTAAAACCAACCTATACCCGAGTTTTAATTTAGCAGGGTCATTGACTAATAGTGGTTTTAATTTAGGCGACTTACTCGACCCCACCACTATTGCTAAAAACTTATTAGCCTCGATTAGTGCGCCACTATTTAATGGCGGCAAACTCAAACAACAAGTGATAGTTAAAGACGCGGCATATGATCAAGCCGTAGCTAATTATCAAAAAACCATTTTAAGTGCCTTACAAGATGTAGCCAATGGCTTTGCTACGTTACAGGCTTTACAAAAACAACAACCGATTCTACAACAAAACTTAACCACTGCACGGAGTACGGAGCGCTTAGCCACTATGAGCTATCAAGCGGGCTTAAGCGATTTTCAAAACGTATTAGACGCACAACGCTCCGTTTTGAGTACTCAAGAAGCTCTATTGTCGGCACAAGCTGAGACTAGTTTGGCGCTGATTAGCTTATATAAAGCCGTCGGTGGTGCTTGGTAAAAGGGGATAATAATGAGTGATATGAATACTGCCGATTCAGTAAAAGCGGTAGTGGGTAAGCCTGCCAAACAAGGCAGTCACTGGGGCAAACGGTTACTCACCTTATTAGTACTGGCAGGTTTAGCGGGAGGCGGTTATTACTATTATCAACAAAGTCTCAGTAAACCTAGCGCTTCGATCACCACCTATCAAACTGAACCTGTCAAACGCGGTAATATCATTACTACCGTTACCGCCACAGGCAAGCTCCAACCCCGTAACCAAGTCGATATTGGGACTGAATTATCGGGTACGATGGATGCGGTATTAGTAGATGACAATGATGCTGTTAAAAAAGGGCAAGTACTCGCTAAGCTCAAAACCAATCAGCTAGAAGACACGATCACTAAAATGGAAGCCTCTTTAGCAGCCGCACAAGCTAAAGTGGCACAAGCCAAATCCCAAATCGCCCAAACCGAAGCTAAGATTTTATTAGCCGAATCCAATCTTAAACAAGGCATTGCCAACGCTAAGCAGTCGACGGTACAAATTCAAAAGGACAATGCTCAAGTACACCAAAATAATGCTCAACTCGAACAAAGTAATGCTCAATTGCAACAGAGCCTGATTCAAGTCCAAAAAGACACCGCGCAAATCCAGCAAAACAAGGCTCAAATTCAACAAATTAACGCTCAAATTCAACAAGCGAAAGCCGGCATTGCTCAAGCGAAAGCCAGTACGTTAGAAGCACGCACTAAATTAAGCCGTCTACAAACCTTACAAAAAGACAGCGGGGGTAAATTACCTGCAAAAGTTGAAATGGATGCCGCCGTTGCTGCGTGGCAAAAAGCTCAAGCCGCTGAAACCTCAGCAGTATCGAATGTACAGGCCTTACAAGCCAGTCTTGAAGGTGCCAAGGCTACTATTGAAACCGCCAAGGCTAGTATTGCAGCAGCAAAAGCGGGGGTAAACTCTGCCAAAGCCGGAGTAAATGCCGCTAAAGCCAGTGTGGAGTCTGCTAAAACAAATGTGGAATCTGCCAAATTAGGCACCGATGCCTCCAGCGCTAATGTTGAAGGTTTAAAAGCGATGGTAGCCTCCGCCAAAGCAGAAAAAATCAGTGCTGAGGCAGCCTTAGAATCAGCTCAAGCCAGCGTGACCGAAGCTAAAGCCAATCTACGCTCCGCTCAAAGTGACTTAGCTAAAGCCACGATTACCTCACCCATTGATGGAGTAGTACTGACACGCTCAGTCGAGCCGGGGCAAACGGTAGCTTCGTCCTTGTCGGCGCCTACTTTGTTTACGTTGGCAGAAGACCTAAAGCAAATGGAGCTGCAAATCAGTGTTGATGAAGCGGATGTCAGTAAAGTTAGTGCAGGACAAACCGCAGAGTTTACGGTGGATGCTTGGGCAGGACGGAATTATAACGCTACGATTACACGAGTCAGCCTTGGCTCGACGATTACCGATAATGTGGTGACTTATTTAACTAAATTAACGGTTGATAATAGTGATCTGACCTTGCGCCCCGGCATGACTGCCACGGCTAATATTCGGACGCAATCGCATGACAATGTGTTGTTAGTACCGAATGCCGCCTTACGATTTAGTCCTCCCACACCTGCTAGCGACAGCACTGCCAATGATGGCGGTATACTCGCCAAACTCATGCCACGTAGCCCCATTCCCTCCCGCCCCCCAGGCGGTAATCGTGGTGGACGCCCACGTGGGGATGGCCCCCAACAAATTTGGACACTTAAAGATAATGCCCCCACCCCTATTACGGTAAAAATAGGCTTAAGTGATAATCGCATCACTGAAATTATCTCTGATGAAGTGACTGAGGGTATGCCTATTATTATCGGCACCGGTGATGGCACCAGTACTTCAGGACGCGGGCGAGGCTCTAGCGGCAATATGGGCGGTGGTTCACGTGGAGCGCAGCCATGAAGCTGATTGAGCTGCGCAATATCACTAAAACTTACGGTCAAGGACAAGCGCAATTCCAAGCGCTGAAGGGCGTTAATCTGACGATTGAAAAAGGTGATTTTGTCGCCATCATGGGGCCTAGTGGTTCGGGTAAATCGACTGCTATGAATATTTTAGGTTGCCTAGATGTGCCAACCAGTGGCGAGTATCATTTTCGTGATGTACAGGTTGAACAACTGGATCGTAATCAACGCGCCCTCCTCCGCCGTTATTATTTTGGGTTTGTATTTCAGGGCTTTAATTTATTAGCGCGGACTTCAGCACAGGAAAATGTGGAGCTACCCTTACTCTATCGAGGTGAGTCCGCCAGTATGCGTCGCAAAGCGGCACAAGCTGCCATTGATCAAGTCGGTTTAACTCAATGGGGACACCACACCCCTGCTGAACTATCAGGAGGACAACAGCAACGGGTGGCTATTGCCCGCGCCATTGTTACTAACCCTGAACTACTTCTGGCGGATGAGCCAACGGGTAATCTAGATTCTAAACGCAGCCATGAAATTATGGAGCTGATGGTGAATCTCAATGAGTCCCGCGGTATTACTATTCTAATGGTGACACATGAGCCTGATATGGCGGAGTATGCTAAGCGGGTGGTGCATTTTAAAGATGGTAATATTGACAGCGACATCCGCCATAAGGAGCTGAGCCATGTTATGGAATAGTCTAATCCTTGCCATGCGTGAAATCAGGCGCAATTTATTGCGCTCATTTTTAACTATTTTAGGGATTGTGATCGGTGTAGCGGCGGTTATTACCATGGTGACCTTAGGGAATGGAGCGACTCAAGCGGTCAAAAACCAAGTCGCTAGTTTAGGCAGTAATCTACTGCAAATTCGTAGCGGTCAAAGGGTCATGGGACCACCCGGGATTGGAGGAGGCTCACCAAGTTTTAGGATTGAAGATGCTAATGCTATTCGTAATGAAATTAGCGGCTTGGCGGCAGTTGCTCCACAAGTATCCCGCACGGCGACCGTGGTTGCTCAATCCAAAAATTGGTCAACTAGTGTCACGGGCGCGGATAATGATTTTCTTATTGCCGGAAGCTGGACGATTGAAGAGGGGCGACCTTTTAGTGATACAGAACAGTCAGCCGGACAAAATGTGTGTTTGCTGGGAGCCACTCTTAAAAAGGAGTTATATGGCTCACGTTCGCCGCTGGGTGAACGCTTAAGGGTTAAAAACTTTTCCTGCGAAATTGTAGGAACACTGAAAGCTAAAGGTCAGGCAGCCATGGGGCGCGATCAGGACGATACCTTAATTATGCCTTTGCGCACGGTACAGCGACGTTTAGTCGGTAATCAAGATATCGCCACGATTCAAGTCTCGGTTCAAAACGAAAATGACATTACCCGCGTGCAGAATGAATTAACGGAGCTACTACGTAAACGGCGGCGCTTGGCTGATAATGAAGATAATAATTTTAATATTATGGACACTCGCCAAATTGCCGAAACCTTATCCGGTACTACTCAAGTGATGACCACCTTGTTGGGGGCGGTGGCTTCAGTCAGTCTACTCGTAGGCGGCATTGGCATTATGAATATTATGCTGGTATCTGTGACTGAACGGACTCGTGAAATCGGGATTCGCCTTGCGATTGGTGCTTTAGAGCGTGAAGTACTCATGCAGTTTTTAACCGAAGCCGTTATGTTATCCGCCTTGGGCGGTATTATTGGCATTATTTTGGCGACTCTTGCTTCCTACTTTTTGTCGGGACTGATGAAAATACCTTATGAGTTTAATACGGGTATTAACTTATTAGCGTTTGGGTTTTCGGCAGGCATTGGGGTGTTATTTGGTTATATGCCCGCTAAACGTGCTGCACGGCTGGATCCAATTAATGCACTACGTCATGAATAGTTAAGTACTCAATGGATTAGCGAGTACTGGATAGCCGTACTGGCTAATCCATTTTTTGTTTCAAGCAAACACAATCCAAGTAGTCGCAATATATTTGACTCCACTTTTTATAATGCCAGCCCGATGCTCATGAGTCCAAAACGGTGGAAATAATACCAGCTTACCTTTTTCAGGCTGCACGCTGAGATTTTGATATAAAAACTCTGTCGCTCCCCCTGCCTCAACAGGTACATCATTCAAATACCATAAAGCGACTAATTGCCGCATCGCAAACTGATGACTCCCTCCATCAATATGCCAATGATAGTACTCTCCTGCTTGATAACGTTGCAGGTTATATCCCATATCTTTAAAGCGCCCCTGAAAATAAGGGTATCGCTCTCGAAACTCACGCAATGCTAAAGCCAACGAACGATGTAAGTTATTATCGACATCTTGCCAATGCGGCTTGTCATCACCACTGACAAAAATATCCGTTGTTTTTTTAATGGATAGATCACTAGACCTATTTTGTCCAATTCGCCCCGCGTATTGATCAGCTAAGCTATGTTCAAAACGCTCGATCATATTGTCACAAAGAAAATCCGGTAAAGCATGCTCCTTAGCAAAGATAAAACTATTAGGAGCTAGTTCTTTTAGGTTTTGGGTAGAAAAGGCAACACTCATAACCAATTAATTACCTTAAAAGTACTCAGTATAAAAACGCTAGACTCCACTCTACAAGTTGCCAAAAGGGCTAGGGATTTTTAATAAGTGAAGTACTTTAAGGCTTTTAAATATCTTCTGAAGAAAAATCAATAGCATAACGCTCCCAAACAACATCATTGACGTGTGCTTTGATCATATCACTAGGAGTAAAATTAATATTATTAGTAAACCAACAGGCTAATAGCTCTGATTTCCAGCCCTCACTGTCTGGTACTACCGGAGTAGACAATAAATTAGCAATCACCCGAAATTTCGGCAGGAGTATGCCGCCCTCATCTACCACCAGCATATTTTCTATAACTCGTTCGTGGCAGGGGCAGACTTCAGCAACATCACGATGCAGCCTATTCCGTAACCGTTTCGCAATAGCAATAGGGTGACCTGCGAGTATCCCTGAGTGGATGGTAGGGGTAATAAGAAATTTCTCAAGGCGAATGACACGACCCGATAATAATGTTAAGTACATAATTAGTCTTATATTTAATTAATTGTTAGGTCTAAACTGAGGTATATTTAATATAAGAATATCATCTTTACTACGTGATGCGTAGTGTAGAAAAAACTATCCGATGAAGCGATGATAGCGACACCAATACAATGCGTGAGACACACCTAGATTTTACAATTGCCTGACATGGTAACTTATCTAGCGGCTATTTTTTCAAACTGTAAGTTTTAAGGCTCAAAATCATACAGTTTACTATTAAAGTACTCAGCTTAATGCGGCACACTAATGAACATGATTGTCATAATTGCGAGTACTTAACCATGTCTAAAGCGTTATTAGTGATTGATTTACAAAATGACTACTTTTCTGAGGGTAAATTTCCCCTGTGGAATACTGAAAACACCTTAAGCAATATTGAAAGCGCTATTGCCAAAGCAAATCAGCTAAAAATTCCCGTCATTATTATTCAACATATTGCCAATAAAACGTTGGGATTAGCTCCTTTTTTTAATGAAGGCACATTGGGCGTTGAAATTCATCCTCGTCTTTTAGCTATAGCACCTACGGCACCTGTTGTTATTAAAACTTATGCTGATAGCTTTGAAAAAACAACTTTGGAAAACACCTTAAAAAGCTTGAATATAAATGAATTACTCATCTGTGGTATGATGACCCAAAACTGTGTAACACACACTGCGATTTCTAAAGTAGCTGAGCGATATAAAGTTAGTGTTTTAACTGACTGTTGTACTACGGTTAGTGAAATACTCCATTTAATTGCCCTGAATGCCCTCTCAACAAGAGTCGCCTTAGTCAATAGTACTCAAGTACTGGTCTAATCAAACGGCTAAAGCTAAGTACTCCTATATGAATTAACTGATTATGATTAGGAGTACTTAAGCTCGGTAATATTAATAAATTATGCCCAATAGACATGAGTACCTGAACCAAAATAGTTACGGTCATAGCCACCGTAACGCCCTTCGTAATCAGCTGCGATATTTTCAGCACTCACATCCCATCCTGCTTGAGTATGGTCAACTTCCTTATTTAACTCTAGTTGCACATGAGCCAATTCATGGAATAACACATTATCAGAGCCAACATTAATAGGCTGCCCTTGATCAGTAATAATGGTGGCTAATAAATCTGGATCCATTTCAATAACAGCCGATAATTTGCCATTAGAGTTTAAAGTCAATATGGTTTTAGCCGTCGGTGATAACCCCATATCTTCTCTTGCTTGTCCGGCACCTTCAGGTTTTTTAATTACTACTTGAGTTAAATTAGGATGATTTAAAATATTTTGTAAAATGCTATTACCATAACTATTTTGCATAATTTTAGCCATAATCGTTTGTAGGCTAGGGTCAACTTGTAATTTTGGATGAGATAAGCCAGTATTATTAACAGGAGTACTTTGATTCACTGTAGGCGTTATATTTAAACTGGCTAGATTTGAAAGATCCGTATTAGTATTAACCGGATTATTTTGAATAGTTTGACTATTATGTTGTACTAATCGATTAATAGCTTGCTGAGTATTATCATTAGGATAAAAGCGTAGTTCCATCGTAACTACTTGATTACCTTTTACAGCTTCAATAGTTACATTATCAATGTTCTGGGCTTTCAACACTGGATTAGTGCTGATTGAGGTAATTCTGTCCATAGTTAACCCTTTTTACTTAGCTAATTTAGTTATAAATTTCATAAAAATCATTACTTGATAAGATAGACGCGCTCTTCAAGAACAGGGTTGAGAACAGATAAAAGGTTCAATTTTAACGATCAGTGTTGAAAAGTACTCGACTATAACCCCGCTTAATACGCATAAGCCTCGTTAAAATGGATCGCCTTTATAGGGTGTATATTTTGCAGCATTTTAATGTTGCAGCGCACAATAAGACTGTATAACATGCAGCAAATGGCTGGTGGACTGTACTCTGTAGATAAACAAAATCCAGCTACCCCAACAGGAATAAATAGCATGAAATCACCACTATTTGCCTCGATGCAGGAAGCCTTAAAAAAAGTTAAAGCCGGACATCTAACGGACGCTGCTACTACTTTACAACAAGCCTTTAGGGAAAAATCTAAAGTAGCTCCCACTGAAACCACTCCGCCCTCACCTACCCCCCACGCTGGTTTAGGTCAGATTTTTGAGCGAGTACAAGAACAACTTAACGCTTTTCAACAGCGTTCTAGTACTTTTCAAGTGACTCCACATCAAGCCGCTGATTTGCCACCTAATGCTAGGTTTTTAACTAAAACTTTTAGTAATCAATATGGTAGCCGTCAGTATAAGCTTTATATACCCAGTACTTATCAAGATCAGCCATTACCTTTAATAATAATGTTGCATGGTTGTACTCAAAATCCTGATGATTTTGCCTTAGGTACACAAATGAACGAACTGGCAGAACAACACTCACTCTTGATTGCATACCCTGAGCAACCCCAGAGCGCGAATCCGAATCGTTGTTGGAACTGGTTTAAACCCCAAGATCAACTGGCTCAAGAAGGCGAACCTTCTATCCTTGCGGGCATCACACAAACCATCATGAATGAGTACTTGGTTAAGGGGCAGCAGGTATTTATCGCGGGTATTTCAGCAGGTGGCGCCATGGCAGCTATTATGGCTGCACGTTATCCTAAACTGTATCGTGGCGTGGGTATTCATTCAGGCTTAGGGCTAGGTAGTGCTCATGATTTACCCTCCGCACTCATAGCGATGAATCGAGGCACCCGCCCTGAAGGTTTACAACATTTTGTACCCACTATTATTTTTCAGGGTACACAGGATAAAACCGTTTCACCTAAAAATGCCGAGTACTTATTTGAGCAGGCTAAAACGGCTTTTCAACAGCAGACTGAACATTTTGAGTTGAATACCCAAAGACAACAACCTCAACATAGTCATGCCTATACGCAAACTAATTTAAAAAATACTCAGGCTATTAATCAAATTGAATATTGGCAGATTGAAGGACTAGGTCATGCTTGGTCAGGAGGAGATAAATCTGGTTCATACACTGATCCGCAAGGGCCAAAGGCTTCGGCAGAAATGCTAAGATTTTTTTTAGCACTTTAATTACTAATCAATAACTATTAGCAACTAACTATAGAAAGCCATAAACCCTGCTAGTTTTCTATTTTTAGTTGCTAAATCAACCTTAACTCTATTATTACTAGGCTATCCTTCGCCTGTAACAACTAAGTACTTACTTTTTTACTATTGTAAATCAGGCTTAACACCATTTAACCGAACCCCTTTTAAATAATCTGTGAATCTGATGTAGAGCTTTTGGCTGATAATGCCTACCACATTAGGGTTAGATCCTAAACGATCTACAATCAATGGATCATTATTATGTACTGCCGTATATTGCCCGTCGTCTCGTATGCTGCTACAGAGTTGTTTATACTGATTAAGGTTAGTGATTTTTAGCATTTGTATAGCTGCAAGACTATTACAGCCTCTAAGCATTATATTATTTACAAACGATTGATAATACGGACTAGTTGGTGCGGGACCAATCACAGCAATTTTAATAAAAGGTAAGGCTGGATTTACATCATGCCACAATTGATGAGGATTAGTGACTAACACTCCAGACTCATTTGGCAACTCCTTGGCTAAGGCTTTAAATAAATCCTCAGAAGTTAAACGATATGAAGGCCCACCTCTTGCATTAGCTAATGCCAATTTTGGTGGATTACCGCTAATAGCTACTAATTTATGTCTGGCTGAAAACTCTATTTCAGGTACTTTATAGCCATTTAGATTAAATCCATTATATAAAATGGTCTCTCGACCCTCATCCACTTTACTCAAAGCCACTACAGTAGTACTACTGAACAGCAGTACTAGCCCCAAAAAACATTTAATTGATTTCATAGCAATTTCTTTCAATGAATTACTGACGTCACACACTAAGCCCAACAGATACGCAAAAAGACCGACAAAAGCCGTATGAAATAGACTAAGCCTAAAACCCTATAGGTTTGACACCTTAATCAGTTACTGACTTAACCTTGAATACCTTGCAAGCCTTCAGAAATTACTACTACTAAGATAATTACACAATGTTAAATTTTTATGAGCCTAGGTAATAACTTTTCAAAATACTCTGATTTTATTTTTAATTTACTCTAAAAAATCATTAATTTTTATTTTTAATAAAAACTCAATCAATTAAACTCGTACTAGTACGATAACTTTATGCCCTCAAAAAAACCATAAACTCTAGTCACTTTATTAAAAGAGCCCGATCACATTTATTAGAAAAATGTTCAACTTTGTTTCTTACCAAACTACTACATCCCTTTCGCTACAGTCACCTACCGTTTGATAGAATTTAGAATGCCCTCCCATTTAATTGAACAACTAATCTAGAGCAAAGTACTCTATTTTTACTTAAAACCCTCTTGGCTTTCTGCAAGAAGTATTATTATTTAATACTTTTGGCCTTAATGAGCTAAACCTCTGCTGTGCAAATTGCAACGCCTACTGGCTTCACCTAAGCTCCTGATCAAGACAAACAGTGAGTTCAACGAGGCAACACTATGAATGATTTACAACTTACTAATAACTCCAGCTACTGGACTACCTTTGTTAAATTAACATTTGTAGTAGCGCTAATTGGCATGGGGTCATTTGTATTTTTTATGGAAGGTAACTTACTAACGAAAGGTTATTTGGCTTTAAATTCATTATTTTTGGTTAGCTCCACCATCATGTTATCCAAAACCTTACGAGATGATCATGAAGCAAAACGTGCTCTTTATTATCAAAGTAATTTAGAACTCTCTAAAGCTAAACCTACTGAGTAAATCACTGACCATCATAGCTACAAGGTAGTACTTCACACTGGGTGAATCACTCCGCCCTCTCAACCCTTCGTCGGGTCATAGCTTAGTTCATTTGAGATTATCGCCCTGTTATATCAAGGATGAACTATGCTAGGCACGAGTGCTTGTATTTAATAACCTAAAGTAGCAAAGACTATGTATCATTCTAATGTAGCGAGGACACCTGCCATGCAATCCACCTCTGCTTTACGCAAAATTTTTACGA
>JBDKGX010000026.1:0-28560 GCA_039797965.1 Pseudomonadota bacterium | reverse complement strand
GAAGAGCAACGCAAAATTACCCGTATTCGTTTAGAAAAACTACTGAAATCCTTGGAGGCTGTATGAGCCAAATTACCACCCATATTTTAGATACCGCTTTAGGAAAGCCCGCACAAGGCGTGAGTGTGCGCCTGAGTTTATGGGATGCGGGTCAATGGCAAGTACTTGCTCAAGGTGTTACCAATGTTGATGGACGTGTGGGAGGATTATTGCCCGACCAGCAGCGATTGGAAATGGGGCGTTATCAAATGCATTTTGCTCTAGAAAGCTATTTGCACAGTACTCAACAAGCCGTGTTTTACCCCTATGCCGAGATTGTGTTTGAAATTCTGGGCGATGGGCAACATTACCATATTCCCTTATTGCTGAGTCCGTTTGGCTATTCGACGTATCGAGGTAGCTGACATGCATAACACGGGCGCATGGCGCGGCAAACTCTTACATTTTGTGGCAGACCCCCACGAGGTCGGTGAGTCAGCAACGCAGTACTGGGACGATGGGGTGCTGTATGTAAAAAATGGTTTAGTACAATTAGTCGGAAATGCTACTGAAGTACTCCCGCAATTACCTAATACCATCAAAGTACGGCATCATCCTGAGTATTTTATCCTACCCGGTTTTATTGATACCCATATTCACTACCCACAGACTGAAATGGTCGCTGCGTTTGGGACGCAACTACTCGAGTGGCTGAATACTTATACTTTTCCGGTCGAAAGCCAGTTTCAAGATGAAACATATGCCACTGAAATAGCTAACTTTTTCCTAAAAGAATTACTACGCAATGGTACGACTACCGCTTTAGTGTTTGGCACAGTACATCCACAATCCGTTGAGGCGTTTTTTAAAGAAGCCTTAGCACTTAACCTGCGTATGATTGCGGGAAAAGTGATGATGGATAGACACGCACCTGAGTACTTAACGGATACACCAGAGCGTAGTTATACCGACTCCAAGGCGTTGATTGAGCGTTGGCATAAAGTCGGACGCTTACAATATGCCGTGACCCCCCGCTTTGCTCCGACGAGTACGTCAGCGCAATTAGCCAAAGCAGCGCAATTATTGCAGGAGTATCCTGATGTGTATTTGCACACACATTTATCCGAAAACCTCAATGAAATCGCATGGGTCAAAGCGTTATTTCCCGATGCGAAAAACTACACTGATGTTTATCACCAAGCCGGTTTGACCGGAAAGCGTAGTGTGTTTGCCCATGGCATTCATTTGGATGCTGATGAGTGTCAATGCTTAGCCAGTACTCAATCAGGGATCGCTCATTGCCCCACGTCCAATCAGTTTTTAGGTTCAGGCTTTTTGAATTTAACCCAATTAGAACAATTTAAAATCAAAGTAGGGTTAGGGACAGATATTGGTGGCGGTACGAGTTTTTCCCTGTTTAGAACTATGGCGAGTGCGTATGAGATTCAACAAGCACGAGGGCGCAGTTTAGACCCGTTTAAAGCCTTGTATTTAGCCACTCTTGGCGGGGCTAAAGTACTCGATTTAGAAGGGACGGTCGGTAATTTTCAAATCGGTAATGAAGCTGATTTTATTTTAATTGACCCGCACGCCACACCACTTTTGAAATTACGCAGTCAACATTGCAAAAATCTATTTGAACAATTATTTGTATTAAATACTTTAGGTGATGATCGTTGTATTGCAGCGACGTATAGTTTTGGGCAATTAGTGCATCAACGCGAGGCTTAAATGGAAACCTATTTATATGAATGGCTCAATTATGGGGTGCGCTTTTTACATTTAATTACAGGCATTGCTTGGATTGGCGCATCGTTTTATTTTGTGTGGCTGGATAATAGTTTACGAGAGCCACCCTCATGGAAAAAAGATAAAGGTATTAAAGGCGATTTGTGGGCGATTCATGGCGGTGGTTTTTATGAGGTGGCGAAGTACTCCTTACGTCCTGAGGAAATGCCTAAAACCTTACATTGGTTTAAGTGGGAGGCTTATACGACGGGGCTAACGGGCTTTTTATTATTAACGTTAATGTATTATATCGGTGCTTCTAGCTATACCATTGACCCCGCTAAAATGGCGTTGACGCAGTGGCAAGCGATTGGTATTGGAGTGGGGGCGATTGCCTTATTTATTATTACTTATGAAGTACTGTGTCGCACGCCTTTAGTAGAAAAAGGCTTATACTTTGGTTTAACCCTGTTAGCGATTTTAACTGTTTTTGCTTATATCCTAGACCAAATCATTAGTTCACGGGCTATGTATATTCATATCGGCGCGATGCTGGGTTTAGCGATGGTATTTAATGTCTTTACGACTATTATGCCCTCACAACGTAAAATGGTGGCAGCAGTCAGTCAAAATGAGCAGCCCAATCCATTATGGGGTCATCGGGCTAAACTACGTTCCGTACATAATAATTATGCTACTCTACCCGTACTATTGATTATGATTAGTAATCATTATCCGATTACTTATGGTAATCCCTATGGATGGTTTATTTTAATAGCGCTCATTGCTATTACGGCTTATGCTCGGCATTTTTTTAATTTAAAGCATCATGGCATTATTAAACCCAGTATTTTAATAATAGTGCTGCTGGCTTTTGCGACTTTAGTATGGGTTGTTGCGCCTAAATCCAGTACAACGGCTAAAACATCAGTCAGTACTCAACAAGTGATGCAAGTGACGAATGCGCGTTGTTTGCAGTGTCATAGTGCAAAGCCGACCGATGAGGTTTTTAAGGTAGCACCCGCTGGGGTGATATATGACACGGAAGCCGAAGTAATTGCCAAAGCTGAGCGTATTTATGCCCGTGCGGTGGTGTCTAAAGATATGCCGTTTATGAATAAAACCCAGATAACCGAGCAAGAGCGGCAAGTGATTGCGCAATGGTATGTGGGATTAAAACAGCCAGTACAGTAGAGGAGAAAGATTATGACTAAAGTAGCGGTGATTTTGTCCGGTTGTGGTGTGTTTGATGGAGCAGAGATTTTTGAAAGTACTCTGACTCTATTAGCGTTAGAGCACGAAGGCTGCGAATATCAATGTTTTGCACCTAATATTAATCAATACCATGTGATTAATCATTTGACGGGCGAAACGATGCATGAAACCCGTAATGTACTGGTCGAAGCTGCCCGTATTGCACGGGGGAATGTGCAGGATTTAGCGACTGCCCAATCGACGGATTTTGATGCGGTCATTATCCCCGGTGGATTTGGTGCTGCGAAAAATCTGAGTGATTTTGCCTTTAAAGGAGCGGATTGTACGGTACAGGCGGATGTTTTACGTTTTTGCCAAGCGATGGCAGCAGACAGTAAACCATTGGGATTTGTTTGTATTGCCCCTGCGATGATTCCAAAAATTTTTGGTGAAGGGACGCAACTCACTATCGGTAATGATGTCGCTACCGCAGCCGCAATTGAGGCAATGGGTGGGACTCATGTGAATTGCCCTGTGGATAGTTTTGTGGTGGATGTTGAGCGTAAGGTAGTGAGTACTCCGGCTTATATGTTGGCAGGAAAGATCAGCGAAGCCGAAGCAGGAATTACTAAACTTGTCAAAGAAGTGGTACGCCTAGCGAAGGCTTAAAGTACTAAGGCGCTGAAAGCTAGATAATCAGGGTGCTAAATGAGCAGCACCCTTTTGAAGTACTTTAAAAGTTAAATATCTTCTAAATCAAAGAGTTCATTCAATAAGTCTTGTGGGGGAGCGAAGAAATAATTACCGCCCACGGCTTTAGTAAATTCTAAGAGTTTGTCATGTAGCCCATCATCGGTGAGTCCATACATGCGTTTAAGCATTTCGTCGATGACCGCCAGATTATTAGTAAAGGCAAAGAAAAATAAACCCTTATCACCCCCTGCATTACCATAGGGCATACTAAAGCGCAAAATATCCGTCCCGATATCCACGCGGGCAATGTGAGCCGTAGTGGGTTTTTCTTCGTCACTAAGTTCAGCGCCTTCCGACTTGGTGCGCCCTATGGTTTTTTGTTGGGTGTCGATGCTTTGTGAGTGCCATTTTTTCAGATTATGTACAAAACGTTGGGCAAACACGAAACTACCGTTTTGGCAACTCCCTGCCTCTGTACCCAGCAAAGTGACTTCATCACACGCCTCTCTCCCCACAGGGTTCTCAATGCCATCAATAAACCCAGTTAAATCGCGACGCTCGTGATAGCGAAAAGCGGTACATTCATCCAGTACTTCAATGCCCTCCCAATCGCTGATGAGGGCATCTGCTAATTCAAAACATAAGTCAGCACGAGTGGCACTAATCTGCACACATAAATCAACCGCAATAGCGGGATGAGGAAATTTGCCCTCAACGACGACCATGTCAATAAAGTCAGCAGGAGCATCAGGATGTAAGGCTTGCCATAGTCTTTTTCCAAAGCCTAAGGTCGTGCTAATGCAGGCTTCTGGATACGTGCGACTCAGTAAGTGGCGTTTCGTATAAAAGGCGGTGATGTGCTCAGCTAAGGTTTCTTGAGCTACTTTATCGAGCTTGAGCATTAAAAAACGAGCGGCAGGATTGTGCTCACCCTGTATGCCTGTTTGTGCGATCATTGATCCCTCCTTAAGTGAGAGTGCTAAATAGAAATAGTGGAGTACTTCATCACAACAGTAACGCTGTCCATAGTGCTACCGTTAGCATAGACATTAGGGTAGATAGTACGACTACTTGGGCGGTTTCTGTGGCGTAGGTATTATATTTTAAGGCCACAACATGTGCTAAAGCACCGGTCGGTAATGCGGTTAGTAAGACAGCGGCTAATAACCATGACCGATTATCCACACCTAATAATAGAAAAGTTAAATAAGTGATTAGGGGGTGAAGTACTAGTTTAATGCCAATTAACCCGCTCAACTCACCGACTTTGACACTACCACGATTAAATTGCAGCCCTGCACCTAAACAAAAAAGCGCCACCGGAATAGCCGCAGGGGCTAACATACCCAATGCTTTGTCAACTACAGTCGGTACGGGTAGTGTGAGTGCAGACCACAATACGCCTAAGACGGTCGAGACAAAAATAGGATTGCGAATCAGCGCTTTATCTAAAATCGCCCCTACTTTTTTGAGTGTTAATTTGCCTTGTGCATGGGCTTCGATCAGCAATTGTGCTCCAGCGATTAAAAATAAATTACCCGCTAAAATGATAGCAACTAAGGCACCATGAGCCTGAGCGCCGACTACCCCCATGACCAGTGGAATACCCATATAAGCGAAATTAGCAAAAGTTGCGGTTAAACCTCGTTGCACTAAGTTATTAAACCCCCGTGCTTTAAATACACTAAAACATAGAAGAACAGTGAGTATTGCAGTGATAAGTGCTGCTAGAGTGAAAGCAGTTAACCCTTTGAGGTTAATGAGATGATCAATAGGCTGTTGGCGAGAAGCATTAAATAATAAAGCGGGTACGGCAAAGTAGTACACAAAGGTATTTAAAGCAGGCAACATTTTACTGTCTAAGACAGAGCGTTTAGCTAGATAACCTAATCCAATCAATATAAACAAAGGAATAATGGCATTAAAGCCAGAAATGAAACTAGCAGACATGAGCATAGGTTCAGCATAATGAGGGAGTGGTATCTTACTGCATTCAACTAATAACTCCAAAGGAACACCCCCCATGAAAGCATTGGCTATGATTGCTCATGACCAACAAAAACGAGCCTTATGTGATTGGGTCAAAACCCATCAAGCTCATTTTATAGGGCGGCGGATTGTCGCTACTGGAACGACTGCCAAACTGTTAAAAGCAGAGAATCCCGTATTAGATATTACAGGCATGAAGAGCGGGCCATTAGGGGGTGATCAACAAATTGGGGCTTTAATTGCAGAGCAACAAATTGAGGCTGTGTTTTTCTTTCAAGATCCGATGACTGCGCAACCTCATGATGTGGATGTTAAAGCTTTAGTACGGTTAGCAACGGTTTATGATGTACCAATTGCCTGCAATGAAAGTACTGCGAATTATATCATTACTAGCCCCTATTTTGCGCGACCTGAAACAGCTCCACAGCCTCAAAGTGTTGAAGAGCGTTATGGTAATTATCTAAAGCGTATTGTTCAGAAAGTGGCGAAAGAGGGTGAGTAGCGAAGTGATATAGAGTACCCCAAGTACTTACCTGAAGTACTTGAGGTTAGCCACAAAGGCTAAAAGCAGGGTTAAGTGTCAACGAGTTGTTATCTCGCCTTCACTTTAGGTTCACGATCCCAGAAACGTAGTTTGGCACAAGTCTTAATAAAGGTTTTAGTGTCAATTGTTTTACTAAGTGTTATACAGCCCTCATCCAAGTCAGGCGTTAAACCTGAGGCATCAAAAAGCGGCATTGAATCTTGGTTGTAGCCGATAAACTTACAATGGGCAAAGGCATCGGTAACAAAGTCTTTACTAGCGGCATTTTTGGCAAGCTTAGCTGCTTCTTCTGGAGAGGGAATAATAGCTATAGCATCAAATAAAACTGAAGGGGCGCCATCAATGTTCTCGTCCGCAGCCACTAGTTTTCCGTCATTGAGTATAACACCTGCAATTGTAGGAGCAATGATAGCGACGGTGGCACCTTCAGTTTCAGCCGCTGCTTTGATAGCGTGAAACAAAGTAGCCTCTGTTCCTTCGGTAATCAGTACGCCTAGTTTACGCCCTTTAAACGAGCTAGGGGCATTCTTAATAATACTCAGTGCGCTGGAGGGTTTAAGGTCTTGGCGTGGTGCAACCTTAGCAGAGGCGGGGGCTGGCAAATCAGACATTCCTAAACCATCTGCGACATTTTTAGCTAAGTCTTTATCAACATTTAGCAAATGACTAATTATTCGTTCACGAATAAAACTATGTTTAACCTTGCTTAGCTCGAATATAAAGGCATCCGCAATATGATTTTGTTCGGTTGGAGTTTGACTAATATAAAACTGGCGAGCTTGTGAGTAATGATCTGAAAAACTGTCTGGACGTAACCGTGCTTTGGTACCTTCTAAGGGTTCAGCATAAGAGTGAAAACCAGTGTTGGGATTTTCACGGGCGCCTCCCCAACTATTCGGCTCGTAGTTAATACGACCTTTGGGTTGATGTTCTAAACGTGCAGCAACGCCATCTTGTGAAAAATTATGCATGGGACAGCGCGGTGCATTAATTTCAAATTGGTTAAAGTTAGCAGTACCTAGGCGATGGAGTTGTGTATCATGATAAGAAAATAAGCGTCCTTGCAGTAAAGGATCATTACTGAAGTCAATCCCTGGAATAATATTCTGTGGGCATACTGCTAAAAGCTCTGTTTCAGCAAAGGCGTTGTCGATCGGACGATCCAGTACTAAACGTCCTACTATTTTAACGGGACATTCTTCTTCGGGAATAAATTTGGTGGGATCCAGTACATCAAAGGCAAATTTTTCCGCGAAGGCATCATCAAAAATTTGTAGCCCCATATCCCATTCAATAGTTTGACCTTGTTTTAAGGTATCCCACATATCGCGACGGTGAAAATCAGGATCAGCACCGTTGATCTTGACCGCTTCACTCCAAACCACCGATTGTAAACCCGCTTTAGGTTTAAAATGGAATTTTACAAATTTGCTCTCACCCTTAGCATTCACTAAGCGGAAGGTATGTACCCCAAAACCTTCAATAAAGCGTAAGGAGCGTGGAATAGTACGGTCTGACATAATCCACAACAACATATGAGTAGCCTCCGGTGTCAGTGAGGCAAAATCCCAAAAATTATCATGTGCCGTTTGTGCTTGCGGAAATTCGCTATCCGGTTCAGGCTTAATTGAATGAACTAAATCAGGGAATTTCATGGCATCTTGAATAAAAAATACTGGGATATTATTGCCCACAATATCCCAGTTACCACTATCGGTATAAAACTTAATAGAGAAGCCTCGCACATCACGAGCCAAATCAGGTGAACCTTTACTGCCTGCTACGGTTGAGATACGCATGAAGAGGGGGGTAATTTTGCCCTTACTTTGAAACGGTGAAGCCATGGTTAAATCGGATAAATCTTCATAAGCTTCAAAATAGCCATGAGCACCGTAAGCACGAGCATGAACTACCCGTTCGGGAATGCGTTCACGGTCAAACCGCGCTAGTTTGTCGCGAAGAATGTAATCCTCTAGTAGTGTAGCCCCACGCGCTCCAGCTTTTAGACTATTTTGATTATCAGCAATGGGAGTGCCGAGCGTGGTAGTTAGAGTGGGTGTTAGTGTATTGGCTTGTTGATGAGTTTCTCCGCCATTACCGACATTGTTCTCAATGGGTATAGATGGTTGGGTCATGTACTGCTCTCCTTGTCGCGACTTCTATAAAGATACCTATAACTTAATCTAGGGGTACCCGCTACGACCCCTAAGGCTAAGCTAGAGCTTTATCATAGATCTATTTAGCACCCGTTACCTAAAAACCTCTAGTGTCAAAATGGGAATTATCCTATTTAAATAACCATGAAATATGTTAGGTCTTGTTTTTAATGATCAAATAGGATTCAAGTACCTCAATAAGCTAAATCATGATACAGTCAACCTAGAAAACCCTCCCTAATTCACCTAAAAACCAGTTATTACTAACCAGTGAGAATCTATTATGAAAGACGCTGAAGTTGATTTTGAAGCTGCGTATGATGCTTTTATTGCAGAAGTTAAACAAACAGGGCAAGTGTGGGGCTTAAATTCAGATGATGGCTGGGCAACCTGCCCCTCGGCTTTTTTTGAAGAAACCGATGTGATTCCTTTTTGGTCTAATGAAGCCGCCGCCAAACTACACTGCACCGAGGAGTGGTCACACTATCAGCCGGAAGCGATCAGTTTGAATGAGTTTTTAACAGATTGGCTGCCGGGTATGCATGAGGATGACATTATGGTAGGACCTAATTGGGATGAGGAGTTAGAAGGTCTGGAAATCGAACCTCAAGACTTAGCTGCGGAGCTGGATGACAGTATTCAGGCTGATCAGGAGTAAGGTCTAAATGGGAGCAATGTCTGGGTGGGAATTACTGGCTATTTTAGTCGCGGGTATGGCGGCGGGGTTAATTAATGCCTTAGCAGGTGGGGGTACTTTAGTGACTTTTCCTACCTTAGTAGCGGTTGGAATTCCCCCCATTGCTGCCAATGTAACCAGTACGGTGGCACTGTGTCCCGGCTATTTGGGGGCTACCTTTGCGCAGTGGGCAGATATTAAAGCTCAAAAGCATTATTGGTTTTGGGTGCTGCCTGCTGCGGTAGTGGGGGGCTTAATAGGTGCATTACTCTTACTTCAAACGGATGAAAAGGTTTTTACGGCGTTAGTACCGTGGTTAATCTTGTTAGCCGCTTTATTATTAGCCTTACAAAATCCGGTACGGGATTGGCTCAAGGCGCGATTGCAAAATCCTGAGCACGCCCATTTACCAGTTTGGTGGGTCGTACCGTTAGTGTTGTTAGGAGCTATTTACGGTGGGTACTTTGGTGCGGGTTTAAGCGTTATTATTTTAGCGGTATTAGCCTTAGTACTAGAAGGAACGCTGACTCAACTCAATGCTTTAAAACAAGCCGTCGCTTTTTGTGTCAATGTCGCTGCGGCGGTATTCTTTTTATTTTCTGGCAAAGTGGTTTGGTTAGCGGCGGCAATCATGGCAGTGGGGGCGCTAACAGGCGGTATGCTGGGGGGCAAGTTAGCAGGCAAAATTAATCCTAATACACTACGTATATTGGTAGTGAGTTTAGGTATTATTATTGCGGTGCTTTACTGGGTGAAGTAACAAAAGTACTCAGTGCTATTAAAGTTAAAAGTACTAGCATTAATATAAACTAGTACTTTGGCCATTTTTAAATACTGAATCAGCTTTAAAAATAATCAATTCAATAAAATTTATTTTAGGTTGTTAGCTTTAAATAATTATCGCTAACAATATTAGTTAGATTAGTATGATTGATTTTTAAACTTAAGATTTAACCCTAATTATAAAATAAAAATCTCATAAAAAAGTGGCGCAAAAAATCCCATACTCAAGTACTTGAGCTTTTAAAACGATTGTCTATTTTAAATAGATCAAGTACTTGATTAAGTTTGGAATTGGATTTTTAAAGGTTTTAGGTCGTGTAATCACCTTCTAGATAATACCATTTACCACGTTCTCTAATAAAGCGACTGGTCTCATGTAGTTCTCGCTCTGTACCTTGCTCAGCAAATTTTGCGATAAATTCTACTAATCCAATGGAGTCATTTTCTGTACCTAGCTCAGTACGCAGAATACTTAAACCTAACCAGTCAACTGCTTCTGGTTGGCGTAATTGTTTTAACGAAGGGCGAGTACTTTGATGCCAAGTTTTGTGAAGATAAGCAGCATCTTGTTTTACATAAGCACTATAACGTGAGCGCATTAACTGCTCAGCCGTAGTGGCTACTTTTCCATCATGAAGCACACGGCAACATTGGTTATAACTCAGACCAGAGTGACAGGGACATTGCATTTTATTTCAACAAGCTAAAAAAATATTACTGATTTTAATCGGTCGTCATGTAATTGCCTAGTGCGCTATAAACCCACTCTGGTGGGCGTTGGAGTACTGTTAAAGTTACAGGGAGTTAAATTTTGATCAATATTAGTAATTGGCGATTAATAAATTTATTTTGAATTCAATCCCAACCCTAACTAAAACGCATGCTTGAAAGTCAATGACTTATGTAACTCATCAAGACTGTTAGCTAACAGCGAGTGTCGCAAACTGTTTGAACAGCACTTGGCGTAAGTCATACCGTTAAACCTAAATGGAAGAAGTCTAAGTCTTATGGACAGGATTAATATTTGGGCGCTGACAACAGCGTTAGCGATTTCTATCGCTGTTATTCCGGTACTGAGCGCCCCTGCTCAGGCAGCTAGTAAACGTAGCTTGCAACAAGCTAAAGCCTACTCAGCCAAACCTTATAAAAAAGCTCGATATAAAAAACGTATGCGTGGTGGTGGCGGTGGTTGTCAAAATTTGAGTCATACCACGTTACGAAATAAAGCCAATAACTATTCTAATACAATTGCTAGTGCCTCTCGGCAATATGGTGTTAATCCTAATTTAATTGGTGCCGTTATTACTATTGAAAGTTGTTTTAATTCAAGAGCTGTAGGTACTTCTGGTGAAAAAGGCTTAATGCAATTAATGCCAGGTACTGCTCGTCGATTTAATATTACTAATGGTTTTAATGTTTGGCAAAACGTACATGGTGGTACCCAATATTTAAGTTATTTATTAGATCGTTATGATGGTCGTACTCCACGAGCGGTAGCGGCTTATAATGCGGGTGAGGGTAATGTTAAAAAGTCAGGCCCTATTCGTAATCAGTCTTATGTGAATAAAGTCATGACTGCTTATAATAAATTTACCACTAGTGGTTTTGCCGCTAGTTTAAAAGGTGGTAAGAGAACTTATTTAGCTAAACAAGATGAACCTGTTAGAACTATCAAAGCGCGTTTTAAATTAGCCAGTGCGGATGATTCTGTGACGTTAACGCCCCGTGTGAAGCGTGAGCAAGTGAGTCGTTTATTACGGCAGCGTTCTAATACGATGCAAGCACGTACTCAAACTGCGTTGCCATGGCCTGACAAAAATTACAAAGCCATTAATGGCTCTGAAAGTACTCAACGTGCATTTAGACGTGCAGCAGAACGTTACGCTGTTCAACCCGGTGATACTTTGTATAGCATTGCGCGAGTGCATGGCTTATCTGTGCAACGCTTGAGTCACCTTAATAATCTTCATGACCCACATGAGATTACTACAGGGCGTTCATTGCGTTTGAAATAAGGTTTGTCATTTCAGAGTACTCTTTGAAGTACTCTGAAATAAATCGCAGCGTTGTTGTAAATGTTCGACAAAAGATAAAACCATACGTGCTGTCGCGCCCCAGAGTAGTTCATTGTCATAGTAATCAAAATAAGCGACGGGTACGGTATGTCCAGAAGGCATTTTTTTAGGGCGCATTTCATGGTTAAGGGGATCTGCTAGCCATGCTAGAGGCATAGTAAAGGCTCGTGCAACTTCATCAGGCGCTAGTACTAATTCATAAGGCCAAGGTATGACACCCACTATAGGTGTAATTCGGTAAGCTGAAATACTGTAGTGTGAAGGTAGTTGTCCCAGTACTTGTACTACCTCAGGATTTAAACCAATTTCTTCTTGAGCTTCACGTAAAGCGGTATTGGTTAGGGAACCATCTGCCACCTCCCATTTTCCGCCCGGAAAGGCGACTTGACCACTGTGATAATCGCGCTCAGAAGCCGTGCGGCGAATCATCAAAATATGCCATGCCTCTTGGTAGCGTAATAAGGGCATGAGTACAGCCGCTTCACGATGATTAAGGTGTTTTAAATGCTCTGGTGGTAGATCGAAAGTACTCCTACCCGAATTGAGCAGGCATTGACTTATTGTACTGGTTTTAAGTTGATTCCAATCGGTCATAATCCCCCTCACTGATGACAGTACTTTAATGGACTTTAACGAATTTAGTGTACTGAATACTACTCTACCTAAGGACTAATTACTTACTCAGCCCCTGCTGGCTCTGTGTAGGGTTCAACTTTGGCATCTAATAGTTGATAGCCTGCTTGCGCTAAATCGGTCGTAGCGGTTTCAACTTTAACCGTACCATACACCCAAACCGGATCATAGATGGCATCCATATTAATACTTTTACCCACTGTGGGTTTGACTAGCAAGGTTTGATTGAGTGGGGGCGGCGGTACGTGAATACACGCACCAAAGTAGGGTACTAATAAAAAATCTTTCAATTCACCTGTTTGGCTTCCCGTATCTAAAGAGGTGACATACCCCGGAAGTTTAATTTTTTTACCATTCAACGCTGGATTGACAGGTAAGTTATTAAGCTCAGACTGCATTTTCTCTAACAGTTCTTTTTCGTTTTTAGCGCCTTCTGGAGTACTTTGCATAATGGGTTCATATTTTTTAATAACCTCTGCCATGCCATGTCCGGCTAGCTCTAAATCTTCCCATTTGATTTCGGTATATTCACCAGAAGTACTAGTGGTGGGCTTAACAACAGCCACGATTTTGGTACCTATTGCTGGCGCATTATTGGGTAGATTATTGGGGGGAGTGGAGGATGAAGTTTTGTCATTACAAGCGCTTAATAGCACAGCGCTGAGTACTAATCCCATTTTCATAAAAGTGCTAATTGATGGCATGAGCATACTCAAAAAGTAAACCAAAGAAAGAATTGTGCCTAGAGTAGATATGGATTGCTACATAGCCTTTTAATACCCAATGGTGAGCCTGCTACCTCGTCAACGCCATAAACACCTGTGGTAATCGTTCCGGCAGCCGTTGTACATTATCAATCACGGTATAACGTTTACCAAATATATTGCGCACATACTCATCCGCTCGTGGGTCGAGGCTAATGCAATAGGTGTAAATGCCTTGATTATCCAATTCTTTTACTGCTTGGCGCGTGTCTTGGGTTAATAGTTGTGGGTCGTCAACATCAATATCGGACGGTTCGCCATCGGTGAGTATCAGCAATAATTTCTTATCAGCGTTTTGGTGTTCCAAGTAGTGCGCGGCATGCCGCAAAGCCGCGCCCATACGCGTGGAATAACCCGCTTTCATTGCCGCCAAACGTCCTTTGACTTCATCCTGAAACGACTCACCGAAGCCTTTAATGTGCTGATAACGTACTTCATGGCGCGTATTGGAGGCAAAGCCCGCAATCGCAAACGGGTCGCCCAATGCTTCAATCGCCCACGCTAATAAGGACACGGCTTCTTGGCTGAGTTCGAGGATGCTTTGCGTGCAGCCTTGTGGGGTTTCGCTGATTGAGGCGGATAAATCCAATAGCAACATCACCGCAATATTTCGCCCGTCGTGTTTGTGGCTCATATTGATACGCGGGTCGGGATTCGCGCCACTTTTGAAATCAATCAAGGAGCGAATTGCCACATCCAAATCCAGCTCGCTACCTTCTTCTTGATAGCGCACGCGGGTATAGTTTTGCGGCTTTAATAACTCAACCAGTTGCTTGAGTTTTTTTGCTAAAGCTGCGTGTTTAGCCAGCAAAGCATCAATGTGCGCGGGGCTACCTTGCGCGTGCAAACCTTCATACACACTCACCCAATCAGGGCGGTAGGTCTGCGTGCTGTAATCCCATTCGGGGTAATGGCGCGGCGGTAAACCTTGTACTTCGCTTTGGTCATCGCGTTGAGTTTGCTCGAAAAATTCCTCGTCGTCGCTTTCCTCAATAAATTGCCACAAATGCCGATTATCGTCGCGGTAGGGAATCGCAGTGTCGGTAAAATACACATTGGGCAATTGATCGGATTGCAAGCGCGTTTTGGCGACAAAGGACAAAGCCAAATCGACCATTTCGCGCGTACTACTTTCACCTTGCTGCATGATGGCGTGAAATTTCGCGGCAAATTCATTCACAGTCGCATTCTGATAGCCGTGTTCAGGGTTCAAAATCGCATACGACAACATCGCCAAACGATGACGTAAACAGGATTCAGCGGTGGGATTACATGCGTCTTCTTCAGGACGTGGATGCAAGGCAATAAAGATACGCCGTAAGCCTTGGTACTGCTGCATCGCCAAGTACTCGACGCGGCTATCTTCCAAGCGTTCAATGGCAATACGTTGCTGCGGGCTGAAATTATCGGCAATCACTTTGCTCGTCCAACGCTGATGCGCCGCCATGTGTGCCAGTACCGCGCGATAACGATCAATGCCTTTGATACCATTAAAATCGTTGAACACGTCGGGAATCCGCATACCGTATTCGTCGAAATAGGGTTGTTGCTCGCGCATATCCCGAAAATCAATCGAAAACGGCACTAAATGATCGGTTAAGTACCAACACGCTTGCAGATATAAGTGAAGTTTGCGCTCGTCATGGGTAAACAGCGTGCCCTTGCGCTCGTGCTGCAACATGGCTTTACTATCCGCCGATTCCAGCGCGAAGTACTCCTCTTGACGCTGCGAGTGTTTGCCATAATTGCGAATGCCGTATTCAATCCAGTTTTTTAAGCCACCTAATGCCAATTGATTGATTAAATAAGGCATTTGTTCGAGTAGCTTAGGCAAGCCCGGACTGGGAATGGTGGTATGAAAACCGTGAATCGAACCCGTGGTGCGATTCATCATATCGAAAATTATTTCAATATAATGATTCACCAATTCACTACTCCCCAAACGGCGGGAGACTTCGGGCAAAGACTGTAAAAACGCCGGAATCGAACGCCCATTGGGAGTGCGCGACATATCCCACACCACTTGGCTAATGCGCGTGAGCATTGCTTCGCCCAACTGTTGGGCAATGTCTGGCATCTCTTCGAGATAAGTCAGCACCGGATCAAAACCACGCCCAATTCTGCAAACCAGCGACGCACCCTCCAGATAATCCTTAATTCCTTGTTCGCTCAGTAAAGCGTGTGCCTGCTGCATACAACCAGCAAAAGCATCGTCTAATTGTTTGAAGTTGCAGCTTAATTGACTGCGATAGTGGGCAATGGCTTCGGCGGATAGCGACATACAAACTCTCTTAGAAACAGGGAAGATTGGTTTTCCCTGTGAGTAGTTTATGTTTAATGAGAGTGGGGGGATATATTACTTTTAGTGTTGAATGTTAATACTAGGCGATGCGACTAGTGGTTAGTCTAGAATAATTGTTAATACGTGGTAGCGGTTTTCTATGCTGTATAAAAATTAAAGCTGAATGTATTTATCTTAATAAGTTTTACCAGTATTAGAAACAGCCTTATGAGCTATCATAGAAAAGCCTACAGTAAGTAGGCTTTTTTTAGTTAAAGCTCAAAGCTTAGATCATCGGTATCATAATTGCTTTCGTGTTGATCTTTAATCAAAGCTCGTGTTTGCTTTGAAGTAAGAGTGACTCTAGTTTTCGAGTCCTGATAGAGTTTTGAATAACCCTCAATATCACTTGTTGTATATGTGTGAGAGTTCGGGCTATTTTTTGTCATCTGTAGTGCGATCACAGCAGCATCAACTCCTTCTTCTAGCATTTTTCCAGCACGTTCAATAACTGAGCCAGCACGAGAAGCAGGACTTGAAGCTTTTTCCAACAAGTCATTAGTTGAGTCAATAATATTATTAACAATATTCTTTGGTTTTGTCATTTCGAAACCTCATAGTAGAAATAAAGAAGTATGTACGTTGTAACCTTTGGAGGGGTAGCTTAAAGTTGGGGATGAGCGTAAGAATTTCAACTTTAAAGGAAAAAATTTTAGATTTTTTGACCTAACAGCCGCTGTACTCCACATATAGACCTAGTTATTATGATAAATATGCTGTGGTATTAGGTGTTGCATGGAAGTATTTTTGCCACTTCACGAAGTGAAAGCATTTCTATCTATAAACACTCGGAGTCGGAGCATTGATAGCACACAATATCAACTAAATATGTCAGTCTTAGAAAATCATCTCAATCGCATGATGTAAGGTACTACGAATATCCGCATCATCCGTAATCGGGCTAACCAATGCCATACGACAAGCATCTTTTTGCGCAATGCCATTTTTCATCAAACTTGCTGCATAAACTAATAAACGGGTAGAAATGCCTTCATCTAAACCATGCCCTTTGAGATTACGCGCGGTTTGCGCGATTTGTACCAATTTTTGGGCAGTATCCCATTCAATACCTGCCTCTTTCGCCAAAATATTGGCTTCCGCTTCAGGTGATGGATAATCAAAATCGAAGGCGACAAAACGTTGTTTGGTAGATTGTTTTAAATCCTTCATCAGGCTTTGATAGCCCGGATTGTAGGATATTACCAATTGAAAATCGGGATGCGCTTGCACTAGTTCGCCCTTTTTATCCAAAGGTAAAGTGCGACGATGGTCGGTGAGGGGATGAATCACGACCGTCGTATCTTGACGCGCTTCGACAATCTCGTCCAAATAACAAATCGCGCCCATGCGAGCTGCAGTCGTCAAAGGGCCATCTAACCAGCGTGTACCATTCGCTTCTAATAAATAACGCCCCACCAAATCCGAAGCGGTCATGTCTTCATTACACGCGACCGTAATCAGAGGCTTGCCCAGTTTCCACGCCATGTGCTCAACAAAACGCGATTTACCACAACCCGTAGGCCCTTTGACCATCACCGGTAAACGCGCTTGATAAGCCGCTGTATACAGGTCTACTTCATTGGCAATGGTTTGATAAAACGGTTCAGCGTCAATGCGATATTGATTGAGGTCGATCATGGTGGCAGTCCTAAGCGAAAGCCCTCCTCCTTGCAGAGAAGGGGTTGGGATGAGGGATTATTATTTATGTACGCCTAATTTCTCTCTCCAACCCGGATACAGTTTGTCCGCATCATTCGGGAAGGATTCAAACGCACGCGCAAATTCTTTGTGCTCTTTGGCGAAGGCAATCGGATCAGCACCCGATTTCCAGCACTCATAGGCTTGGCGTAACGAGATCGCACCGGCGGCGGGGCTGTCAATATGACCGTAAGAGCCACCCCCTGATGTGTTGATCACATTACCGTGACCCAGATTAGCGAAGAAACCAGGTAAACGTAACGCATTCATACCGCCGGAGATAATTGGGGTCGTTGGTTTCATGCCGTACCATTTTTGAAAGTAGACTGAGCCTTGACACTCATCGCGCTCAATCATGTACGCAATAATACGGTCATCCGCTTCACCTTCCATTTTGCCGTAGCCCATCGTACCGACGTGGATACCTGAAGCGCCTTGTAAACGTGACATTTTCGCTAACACAAACGCACTATAACCACGCTTAGCCGAAGGTGACGTCACCGCACCGTGACCCGCACGATGGTAGTGTAAGTACTGGTTGGGGTATTGACGGCGTGCTGTTGTGACCATACCAGGCCCACCCACATAACCATCGACCAAGAACGCCACTTTATCCGCATCAGAGCCAAAGGTTTCAAGGATATAATCAGCCCGCGCACACATCTCAAAATGGTCGTCAGCGGTAATATTGGCGGAAAAGATTTTAGCTTGTCCGGTTTCGTCTTGGGCGCGTTTCATCGCATCCGCTACCAATGGCATGACCTTTTTCATGGGTGCAAATACTTGATTACCTTGTGGCTCATCATTTTTAATAAAGTCGCCACCTAACCAGAATTGATATGCAGCGTGAGCGAAAGGCTCAGGACGTAAGCCTAATTTGGGTTTAATGATAGTACCCGCGATATAACCACCATCTTTCACCGGACGACCTAAAATTCGCCACAGATCCGAGAGGTCTTTAGACGGGCCATCGAATAATTGAATCGCCCGATCTGGCACAAAAAAATCAATCATTTTGGCGTGTTCAATATCGCCCATGCCCTGATTATTACCAATCACCAGCGTGAGGAAGGACACAATCATCATACGTCCATCAGTCACATTGCGATCAAATAAATCCAACGGATAAGCAATGCGCATATCTTCGGTGGCTTCGTCGATGTAATACACCAACGCATCCACACCTTTGGTGAATTCATCCGTGGTACACACTTCAACGTTAGTTCCGGTAGATGATTCTGCTGCAAAGTGAGCGGCTGCTTCTAAATAGCCGTGACCTGCTTTAGGCTTCATTTTGTAAGCGACTAAAATGTGCTTACCTGCCGCCATTAACTCCTCTTCTTTTAAACTTAAATCTGCATAACGTGATGATTGATCTAATGCCATGTTCCTCTCTCCTGACAGGCTGAGCTTTATTAATTGAATGCGGCGATTATAAGTAGCTTCTAAAATAAGAAAAACTAACTTATTCTGATTTAAACATAATGAGTAGTTATACTGGGTGCTCAATAGGAGCGGAAATAGAGCAAAGGGAGTAGGTATGCATATCTCAATCAGGCAAATGCAAATTTTTCAAACGGTAGCGCAAACCCAAAACTATACCCGTACTGCTGAAATACTGCATATGACCCAGCCAGCTATTTCCATGCAAATTAAGCAATTAGAAGAAAATGTCGGATTAGCACTATTTGAACGCCAAGGTAAGCGCATAGTACTCACCGCCGCGGGTCAGGCGATGCAAAGTTATACTCAAACATTGCTGGCTCAGTATCAAGCCCTACTAAAAACCTTAGGTGAATTAAAAAATGAACATAAAGGTTATATACGAGTATCAGCAGCGACCACCGCTATTTATTTTATAACCCAGATGCTCGCCGATTTTTCTAAGCAGCATCAAGATATTACAGTGTCTTTAGAGATTACTAATCGTCAAAGGTTGGTGGAGCAGTTGCAACATTATGAAGCTGACTTGGTGGTGATGGGTGAGCCGCCTGCTACATTAGGTGTTGATTATCAACGTCTCATGCCTAATCCATTAGTATTAATTGCTGCACCTAATCATCCTTTAGCAAAGCAACGTGTTATTGCCTTTGAACAAGTGGCTCAGGAAGCCTTTGTGATTCGTGAGCAAGGGTCAGGCACACGAGCCGCATTAGAGCGGTTATTTCAAGAGCGTAAAAGTACTTTGTATAGCCCGTTAGTGATGAGTAGCAATGAGTCTATTAAATACGCCGTGATGGCGGGTTTAGGGTTGGGGGTGGTGTCTTTACATAGTATCCAGTTGGAATTAGCCAGTCAGGTTTTAGTTGTGTTACCCGCTGAGGGCTTTCCTATAGAGCGCTATTGGTACATTGTTCGTCGTCAAGGGCGATGGTTATCACCCGCAGGGCAGGCCTTTGAAAGGTATTTAGTTCAACAGACACAGCATTATCTATAAAGTACTTATCTTTATAGCTAGTGAGTAAAGCCTATGACAAATTCCCATACCTTTCCGTTCTGGACTTGGTTAGCACCTGTGATAGGAGTGTTAGCGTTAATAGGGTTTAGCTTACCTTTAAGTACTTGGGTTCAAACCTTATTAGCCCTAATAGGCTTAATGGGGAGCGTGTTGGCTGCTGTATATCATGCTGAGGTAGTAGCACATCGGGTGGGTGAGCCCTTTGGTACTCTGGTATTAGCCATTGCAGTAACGATTATTGAAGTGGCTTTAGTGATTGCTTTAATGCTGAGTGCGGACACTACTACAGCCTCAACTTTGCCGCGTGATACGGTGTTTGCCACGGTAATGATTATTCTCAATGGCATTATTGGCGTATGTTTATTAATAGGCGGCAGTCGATTTGGTGAGCAGCATTTTGGCTCTGATGGCGTGCGTGCAGCCTTGATTACCTTGACTGCCATTATTGTGTTAACCCTAGTACTTCCTAATTTTACGACGAGTGAATACGGCCCTGCTTATAGTGATAAACAATTGGGTTTTGTGGCTTTAGTCTCTGTCATACTGTATGGCACTTTTGTATTTGTGCAGACCGTGCGACATCGAGATTATTTTTTACCACGAGGTGGGCATTTTGCTGATGAGTCTGTCCACGCAGCTCCCCCTACTAATCGTATTGCCTTAATTAGCCTAGTGCTTTTGTTAGTATGTTTGGTAGCCGTAGTATTACTGGGTAAGGCTTTATCTCCTGCTATTGAAAGTACTATTAAAGCCTGGGGCGCACCACACGCTTTGGTGGGAGTCATTATTGCTATGCTAGTTTTATTGCCAGAAGGGGTAGCTTCTTTACAAGCCGCACGAGCCAATCGGTTACAAACTAGTCTCAATTTGGCGTTAGGTTCAGCTTTGGCCACTATTGGTTTAACAATACCTACGGTTGCAATTATTTCTTTAATTAATGGCTGGACACTAACGCTAGGCATTGATGCGAAATCAACTGTGTTGTTGGTGGTATCATTGTTTATCGTCTCTATTTCGTTGGGAGTAGGGCGCACGACTATTATGCAGGGCGTCGTGCATTTAGTGATTTTTGCGACTTATTTGTTTATGACGATTGTGCCGTGAAGCGCTGTTCTGGCGTGAAAAACAGCTCTAACGTTATAATACTCCCCCTTTAGTGATGGTTAGTGTGTTATGAACTTTTACCCTGCAAGTACTCAAGCGCTATTAAGACGCGCGACCCAAATCAGTGGCTTTGGATTTGATATTATTTACGATGCCAGTTTACCCGTGACCTCCAGTGTGAAAATGGCAGGTAAAGAAGGACGTGAACAGCATGAGATTATTTTGCGTCAACCGGGTTTAGATGAAAATAATTATCTGATTGCTTGGCAAGCCGCCTTTGTATTACATCAATATCAAATGCCGGAAACTGAACGTGCTAATTTATCCCCTAATCGCCCCGTACTAGCACAGGTCAAAGGTGATTTATTAGCGATGTATCCTAGTATTTCATTAGCACAGCGCGATGCCTTTGCTGAGCATGTAATTGGTGGGGTACTGTCGCAATTACGCTCAGTGCCGATTGGGTTATTAGTTGATATTGAGCTGCATCGTAGCTGTGCAGAGCTGCATGTTAGCCAACGTGAGTCATTGATTCGTCAAGTGGTGGAGCATATTGGTTGTTTGCAGATGACTAAGGCGATGTTTCCTGAAAAAGTACTGCGTGCTAATCAAGTCATGAATGCTACACAAGCGCTAATGGTAGCGACTTTATTTGAATTACCCGATTTATTTGAGCCTTATCGCAGCGTGGGGATGGAAGCAGCAGCGGCGTTATTGCTGGAAAGCTGTTTACATCAAGTGTTTGATGAAACCAAAGACCAAGAGTTGATTGATTTGTGGGCGCGCGCTTTAGATATTGAAGACTGGTATCGCTGGGCGTAGTGAGTACTTTAGGCTTTAGTGCAAGATTCATGCAGATCATCTATCCAAATGCCACACTTTCACCTATGATCTAGCTATTAACCCTACAAGTCTTAGGCGTAAAACTTGCAAGGGTATAGTTAAGATTTCGTTATTTAATCGTTCCAGTCAGGAGTGGCATGATGCATAAGATCTTAGCAGGTCTACACAAAGACCATATTAATCTAGCAGTGTTATTAGATTTGCTTGAAGAGCAAGTGAAGTTGCTAGAAGACGGTGAAGACGCCAATTTATGGTTAATTACTGATATTGCTGATTATATCGGGCGCTATTCGGATCATATTCATCACCCTCAAGAGGATAAAGTGTATGAAACTTTGGCACAATGTACTTCAGAATGCCAAGAAGCTCTTGACCAACTAGTAGCACAACATCATCAATTACCTAAGGATACTTTAGCGTTTCAAGAGTTAATTAATGGTGTGTTGTACAGTGGTGCGATTGTATTGAGATCTGATTTGGTTAGCCAAATCAATGAGTTTATTGAAACTCAAAAGACTCATATCAATTTAGAAGAAAGTACTATTTTCCCACTGATTACCAAAACTTTAAGTGCTGCTGATTGGGCTGCACTAGAAAAGAGCTTGATGAGCGCTGAAGATCCTTTATTTGGTGCAAAAGTGGTTGAGCGTTATGAACAGCTTTATGCGGTATTAAGCGATAAATTAGCTGCTTAAGCCAAAGTACGTCGAGTACTGCATAACTTCATTAATCTGATGTCATATCAGAAACAAAAAACCTGAGCTTTGGGAGCAAAACTCAGGTTAATAAAAAGAGAGAAGAGTCTAAGAGCGGAAAGTATAATTTAATTATTGGCAACGGCGAGTAGGCAATTTGCTGAGTGTAATGCTAGAAATTTTTCCAGTGCCATAATCAGTCATCAATGCAGCATTCAATCGTATATTCACATCTTCACCACATCCACTCCATGCAATAGTCTTATCCGTTTTAGTGAAAGTGTTTTTAACATTAAGCTTTTTAGCAGTGGTTAAATCGCCTGCGAAAAATACTTCAGAGGTCAATAAAGCGGGAGTACTCGTACCTTTATAAGTGACAGTAGGTAAGCCCACTTGCATACCATTAGGCACTTTTACTGGAATACTAATAGAACAATGAGCGCGATCATTACCTACCGTTTTCCATTGGCTAAAGATAAAAATAGTGTCGGTATTGCCGCTACTACGAACTGACGCAGCCGCACAGGCAGAGCCTGCAAAATCAATAGATTTGGTTTGAATGTAATTAGCGGCTAATGCGGGTGTACTGAGTGCGACCGCAACTGTACCTAAACCTAACCATGCCGCTACGGTAGACCAAGAAAGTGTTGAAGGTTTCATACGATGGCTCCTTGTAATGTAATTGCCTTGCTATGGGGTTACTATCCCATATTAGCTTTTGCTAGAATTACCCAAATCGGTTAATTGGGTTTTAGCATCATGTTACTATCCCATATTAGCTTTTGCTAGGCTGTAATAAAAATCACGCTTTTGCTGTGATAGGTGTCACATAGTGAGTGCCGTTTAGTTTGAGCCTTTTTTATTTTAGGGGGAGGGAGCCATGAGTTGGTATAACCCTTCTAGGTGTTTAGGAGGCGCTGTAAAGAGCTGTTGAGGTGAACTCCAATGTTGACCACCATCTTGAGTGTGATAGGCAAACCATAGTGTTTTAGGTTGCCCTGCCGCATCATCAATCGTTGCTTCAGTATAAATGATGCCTTTGCCTAAAGGCTCAATATTAAAACTCACCGGCAAGCTATATTCCATTTTCCAGCCTCCCGCATTGATTTCTTTTGGGGTGTCGAGTGTGATGCAGGTTAATTGTGGCTGGAATGGTTGTTGGTTAACCAGTACTAATTCCAAAGGGCCTGGACCTTCAGAAGTGACCATATAAAAAAGCACTGACTGTTTGAAGTCTGGGGTACTGTAAACCTGCAATACACTAGAGCCACCGCCTAATACAAAGCCCTGTAGAGGGGATTGAGTAAATAACAATAATCCCCCTCCCATAATCGAGCTGGTGCCCACATTTAGGGGCAGTACTTTGTCTTTTAGTAAGTACTCTTCAATGCGATTGAGCTTTTTATAATCTTGAAAAGTTTGAGCAGCATTAGGAATAGGCGAACTACAGTCCATGCTGTAGTTCATGAACTCGTTGAGTAGTTTAGTTTCTAGTGCTTCATCAGCCTGTACAACGCTAGCTAAACTCAACAAGGCTACAGCCAACAGATGTTTCATCATAAGTACTCCTTAGTTTTGAGCTTAGACTAAGGAAACACCAAAACATCCGTTAGCAATGCCTAAAATTTTTACTAATGCTCGCAACTGAGTACTGATTAATAGCGTTGCTTGGCAAATAACTGATTCAAACGTTGTTGCCAATGATTTTCACGTTGAGGGAGTTTAGCAGGGGCGTAAGGGCGCACCACAATACGAGGTACTAAACTAGAAAACTGAGTCGTGGTTTGGGTATGTAGAGCCGTTTGTTTGGGAACAGAATGATAGGTGGTTTGGAATGCGGACATGTGAGTAAACCTTATTATTGTAACTGTTATAATCAGCAATAGAGAACAACACGAGTTTTGATCTATTGCCTCGACCTAAAAGCAATTTTTAAGTACTTGACACTATAAGCTTTACCTGTGCAAGGCAAATGCGCCCGATTTGGAGAATTTGTGCAGATTCGCTAATCAATGTTATTTTTGACAAACACTTTATAACGGTAGTACTTCACGCATGAAATTTGCCACCTTTAATCTATACCAATTCTTAAAACCGCCGTTTTACTGGTACGAGCGCCAAGCGATGAATACTTACACTCCTCAAGAGTGGGAGCAAAAGCGTCAATGGGTATTGAACCGCTTGCGTCAAATGAATGCTGATGTAGTAGGGTTTCAAGAGGTCTTTAGTGTCGCTGAATTAAAAGAGTTGGTGGCTGAAGCGGGTTACAATACCTTTATTCAGGTCGATGAGCCTGCCGCTTTACCCAATGACGATCAAATTTACGTAAAGCCTATTGTGGCACTAGCAGCCAAGTTACCTATTGATAAGGTTCTAACCGTCAATACCCCTCCGGCTGTGTTACGAGAGTTAGGTCTAGGTACAGATTTTAGTTTTAGTCGTAAACCGATTTGTGCCACCTTAGTGACCCATGATTTAGGTGAAGTACAAGTCTATGTAGTACACCTGAAATCTAAACGTCCCCTGTTAGCGCCTGAACAAACCTATCCTGATGATATGCCGTGGTTGGATCGTATTCACGATACTATGCAGCAGCTATCCCGCGGTAATATTGCGGCTTTGACTCAACGCGGGGCTGAAGCCACGATTTTATATCATCATATTAGTGATACGGTGCTCAATCAGCCGCTGTTACCTATTATCGTGTTGGGTGATCTAAATGATGACGAGCATTCCATTCCAGTATCAGCGTTGATCATGGCGGATCGAGTCTATGAAGCAGGGGGTATTGATTACAATCAATGGCCGGAAGAGGCTAAAGGGTATTTACATCGTTTTAAGCTGCAAGATACTTTTGCCCTAGCCCCCAACATGCGTAATCGCAATCGTCCGCACACGCATATCTTTCGTGGGGAGGGTACGGTACTGGATTATATTTTAGTCTCGAATAGCGTTAGTAATCAAAACCCTAAAGCACGCGCTGAAGTAACTCATTATCAAGTACTCCACGATCATTTGGATAATGATGGGATCCCTAATCGTCTCCAGTCTGATCACGGTCAAGTCAAAGTAGAGATTCGTTCGGTGGTGGACTTTGCTAATTTGCCAGAGGTAAAAAAGCTGATTCGACCTCCTTCTAGCATTGCTCCAGAATCTGTGATGACTCGACAGGATTTTATTGATTTAGCAGGGGGCGTATTCCAGTCGCCTAAACATTTCAGTCAGTGGGATGCTAAAGATAAATGGGATAATTTTTGGTCATTTTTCTTTGACACCCATCATGGTTGGGTTCCAGCTATTTATGGTGCTGTGCCAGTTGATGAGTTGTATCAGAAGCAACGCCATAGTATTGAGCACATTGTGCCTCGTACCTTTTTGGATCAGTACTTTGCCACTCAAGCGAATGTGCCCCGTAATGTACGAAACGGTGCCACCGTCAATCCCTTTAACTTTGCGCCTTCCGAGCGGGGCTTAAATGCCAAACGCTCTAGCTTTAATTTTGATATGGACGGCGATCAAATTATTCGTCCTTTTAATCTAACTTTGCATCCTGAGCATTTTTCAGCAACAGGTCTGGATGCGGATAATGAATGGGTCATACCTTCGCGCAATCGTGGCGATGTGGCGCGGGCTATTTTGTATATGGTGCTGATTTATGGGATTAATGAACTTTACGACCGTCATGTCCAAACGCTGATTCATTGGGCAAAAGTCGATAGTCCTAGCCCTTGGGAGTTTGCTTATAATGATTGGGTCTATCAAAAGCATGGCATTCGTAACCCCTTTATTGACAAGCCACAACAGGTATTGCCCCTACTGAATAATCCGATGTTGTTAAGCTGTGCGGTATGTCAAGTACTGGAAGATGAGCAACATTAATATGGCTAAACTCGTACCGCTAGTGGCTCATCGAGGTGCCTCGCAGGATGCGTTAGAAAACACCTTAGCCGCGTTTCAATTAGCATGGGAACAAGGAGCAGAGGGTATTGAGGGAGACTTTCATTTAACTCAAGACGGTCAAATCGTTTGTGTACATGATGAAGTACTTTATCAAGACGGGCATCCGTGGCGTGTGGCTGAAAGTACTTTGGTTGAGTTGCAGCAAGCATTTCCTTTCATACCGACTTTAGAGCAAGTACTGGACGTAGTACCTGCTCATAAACGCATAGTGATTGAGATTAAATGTGGGATTGAGATAGTTACCTCTCTTTTAGAGTCCTTACGTCAGTCGGGTTTAAGTACTCAACAAGTGATGTTGATTGCTTTCAATGCGGACGTGATTGCCCTACTGAAAGTACTAGCCCCCCAGTGGACAGTTTGTTGGCTAGTGGAATTGGGGCAAACTACCTCAGGAGAGTTAACACCGAGTACTTTAGAGATTATTCAGACGGTACTACAGATTAAAGCCGATGGGGTCAGTACGTTTGCTCATCCCAGTATTACACCTCACTGGGTTCAACCTATTTTAGATAAGGGTCTGCAATGGCATGTGTGGACAGTAGATGATGTGGAGTTAGGGCGGCATCTTATAGCTTGTGGTGTGCAGTCCATTACCACTAATAGACCTCAAGTACTACGCCAAGGATTAGGGCGTTACAGCTAATCCTTGTCTCATAAGAGCATGGGCTGTAAAAAGTTAAGGCTCATCGCTAATGACAATGCGAGGATTCGGCATACTCAAATTAGGTTGAGTTTTAGAAGCTACTGTTTCCCGCCAAATAATCATAATACCGGAGGCAATCGTAATCAGTGAACCTACTACTACCCACTTATCAATGGACTCATTAAAAAACAATACCCCATAAATAACAGCCCAGATCAATTGACTATATTGCATGGGGGCGACATAAGCTGCAGGCGATAAACGATACGAGTTTAGAATTAATAATTGCCCTAATAAACCTAGTACACCTACTGCAAACATCAAAACTAAATCACCAAAAGGCATAGGTTGATACACAAAATATAAAGTACTCCCCGTAACTAAAACATTTAGTACCAGAGGAAATAGTATTAAGGTAGCAGAACTTTCTTGATTGCCAATTTTACGTGAAATAATTGCGGCAGTAGCGCCACAAAAAGCCGCTAATAATGCAAATAAATGTCCCCACTCTAATGTTTGAATAGAAGGGCGTAGTACTATAATAATACCTATTAGACCTAATATAATCGCAATCCAACGTTGAAAATAAATTTTTTCACCTAAAATTGGAATCGCTAATAAGGAGATAATAGTAGGAGTGGTAAAAAGTAGTACATAAACCTGCACCATAGGCAATAATGAAAAACTAATAAAAGCAAATACCATAGAGCCTACGGTTAAAATAGAGCGCAATATAACTAGTTTAGGGTTATGGGGGCGTAAAGTAGTTAAGCGCTTATCAGTAATGCGAGCTAACGAAAAAGGTACATAACCAAATAGCATCGCAAAGAAAATAGTTTGTAGTACCGAATAGTCAGATAATGATTTTACGATAGCATCATGAGTAGAAAAGACAAAGTAGCCTAGTAAGGCAATCATAGGGCCACGGATAACCGCAGCAGAAACAGGATTAACAGTGGTGGACATAGTTAGCCTTAGTTATTATAAAAACTAGTGTTGTTTAAATGCGACAGCCTAGCGGACAAATGGTGCAAATTAGCATAGACTTCCCCATCCGTTTGCGCAACCGCTCAACGCTTAAGATAGATTAATGTGCTACGCTGTAAAGACCCAAACCGCTCTAGGTTGAGCCTCAAAACTATCTGAGCCTAGTGAGATAACTAAATGAACTTGACGATGATTCAACGCATTATGGGTTTACTACTCATGGTGTTTAGCTTCAGTATGTTGCCACCTGTTGGCGTAGGTTGGTTATTAGGTGATATTGAATTTAGCCCTTTTATTCATGGCTTTTTAATTGTTTTAACCATTGGTTTTTTATTATGGTTTCCAGTACGTAAGGTACAGCGCGAGTTGCGCTTACGGGATGGTTTTATTATTGCAGTATTATTCTGGATATCTTTAAGTGCGGCAGCTACGGTGCCTTTGCTGTTGTCTGATGCCTTGGATTTGGATTTGGCCAGCGCTGTTTTTGAGACAGTTTCGGGTTTTACAACCTCAGGCGGTACGGTGATTACGGGGCTGGAGGGCTTGCCGCGTTCGATTTTGTTTTATCGAGTGGAGTTGCATTGGTTAGGGGGGATGGGCGTACTGGTCTTAGCTGT
>JBDKGX010000025.1:0-28812 GCA_039797965.1 Pseudomonadota bacterium | reverse complement strand
AGTTCTTATTGAGAATTACCTGATTTATCACTGGGAGTTTCACCAGCAGGTACAGTTTTCTCGGTATCACTTTCAGGATTAGTCGCTGCCTCACTATTTTGATCGGTTGTATCGTCTAATTGTTGTTGGATACGATCCATTTCTGCATTAGTGTCCTCCGGTGTCATTTCTGGGCTAACATCACTCGTGTCTTGGGTTGAATTAACCGACATGATCTTTTGTTGCAGTTCTGCAAAAGTTACTTTCGTACCGTTTAAATTAAACTGACCATCCCCTAATTGTAATTGTGCGGTAAAATCCTTATCGCTTGTTTTAACCAAACCTGCCTCAATATAAGGGCTGAGCATCATATCTGCTCCCGCAGGTAAGACCGCTTTATCAACCGCAAATTTAAGATCACCTTTGAGAATTTTGGCAATATCATCAGGTTGAAAAGTACTTAGCTTGGTATCCAATTCATCCAGAGCAGTGATTTGAGGCAAACCACCCATATAAGTTAACTGAATAGTATTAGTTGCTTTACCTTTAGAGTTATCGGCATTTAAATTAAAGCTTAGCGTACTTTCTTTAGGCTTTAAAAGGTGATTATAAGCATCAACACCGAATTGTTCATAGAGCTTAGTTTCTTGTTGGCGTTCATCTTTAATTTGCTTTTCTATTGCAGCATAATCTTTTAATAGCTTGCCCACCTCTGGATTAGCATGAGTAGTATTAATGGTTTCCTCATACAACGCATTTTCTATTTCTGGATCAAGCGTTATGATTTTTTCTCTCAGTTGGCTACTGGTTTGATAAGCCGCAAGACGATTTTCGCTGTTATCTACTTGCGCTTTAATCGCTTTCATTAGATCACTGATGGTTTTACTATCAAGCTTATCTAAACTATAGTTATAATTAAAATTCGTTAGCTCAAAGGGCTCCATCTTAAGATTTTTAATGTCATTAACATTAAATTTTACACTTGCAATAAAGTCCCCATTATTATCATTTGCTTTAAAATTTAAACCAAGTTTCGCCTCTACAGGATTAGGCAATTGAGGGAGTGTTACAGCTACTTTAGGTAAAGTCAGATCAAAATCACCTAAATAAAAATTATCGATAAAAGCCTCTGCTAAATTATAGTCAATCTTTAAATCATCTATAGTGAGTTTAAAGGGTTCTGCTTGATTCTCTATAGTAATTTTACCTAGTACTTGTGAACCTTTATAAGTATTAGCAGCAGTACTTTGTACCTCACCTTTAATGCTTTCTAGACGCATTAATAGTTTATCATTAGGCTCAGTAAACTCCCATGCTCCTCCAGAGTAAGTATAGTTAGCTATATTATCATTCTGTCCATTAACTTCTAAGCCTGCAAAACTCGCTTTGGGGCCATCTGTTTCTTCATATTTAGCAGGATTAACCGTTGCTTTATAAGTACCTGCACTAGTCAGTGGTGTATGGCTCGTGATTTCAATAGGTGATTTATTAGCAAATGCTTTTTGGAGAGTTTCTAATTTATCTTGAGGTAGTTTGAGGGCATTTAAATCTAAATTAGCATAGATTTTGGCTTTGCCCATTTCAAACCCATTGTCGAAAAAGAAAGGCCCCGTTTTTACGGTAGTTGCAAAAGGAATACCTTCTTTTATGGGGCTATCTTTTTCAGCAAAAGCAGTTTGTAGCGTTTTATCCAGTGGTTTTAATAATACCGTAAAGGGTTTGCCTTTTTCCGGGGTCTGATTAGGAGCGAGGGCTAGTTCAAAACGTAAAAACTTGCTGTTTTTTTCATTAAACTTCTGAATTTCTTGAGCAACTGAGTCAGGTAATTGCTTAGCAAAAAACCATTGAGAGCCGAATCCCGCACCTGCTAGCAGTGCAGGAATTGCCGCTAGAGCTAGTACTTTTTTCATTTGAAATCCTTATTAAGCTTATAGGGGTTTTATAAAGATATAGCGATTATGGAGCCTAAGTAAGATTAGTTATAAAGACAATTTGTTAGGGTACATGAGTAAACAATTGCTTTATGACTGGTAGAGTATAGAAAAATTCCTGATACTTAAAGCGTTAGACGATTTTTAATCTTTAAGTTGGCAGGCTGATCAGATTGATCAGACCTATAATAAAGTTAAGCAAGTACTTTGGTCAGGATTACTTATAAATATATATATCTGTTATATAAGTAACATAAATAATTGCATTTATCTCTAAATGCCTAACGTACATCCCATTTCTCAATCCCAGTACCTAGTCTGATTTATTACACTCACTCTAGCTAGCATTTTAGGAAGAACTCACTAGCCCTATTAACATTAATCTATCTAGGATGGAAAAATTATGTTTAATAACATTTATGGTATTAATTCAGGTCCTTGGGGCGGATGGGGATCACCCTTCGGTTTTGGGGGTTACCCTTCACAATTTCCAGCTTTTCCGGCTTACCCAACAGGTTATCCCTCCAATGGCGCTTTTTATAGTGTGCCCTTGTCACGGTTAGCCAGTGGTTATCCGGCAGCACCTGTTACGCCACAACAAAGATCTAATATGGAAAACTTACTAGGTCTCAATGTGGCTTATGTTGCGGATATGGATATATCAGGTTACCTGAGTGAAGGTGATGTGGCGCTATCTGAATCATGGGGTACAGCAGACGCATCTGTGCGTTTGTCTCAAGCTATGATTGACCAAATTGGCTAAGTACTAAATCTATTTAGCCCCTAAGGTCGATCATGTACTCGACCTTAGGTCTCAACACTCGGCTCCTCTTATGATCAGGTCTACCGTATCAAACAGCCTCATTCCACTCACTAATTATAAATTGTTGATTTTCCAAATTAACACAATACAACTTGTCAAAACCTTCATTGTACTGCGGGTGTTCTAGTGGCGAATTTTCTACCTCTAAATGTAGCGACCTCCTTACATGAAGCTCGTTTCTCTCCAGACTCTCTGTCCCGCTGGGTTTAAAATAATATCCAGTAATTTCAAAGCGATGAGTTTTTAATTCACGTATGTAGCGCGCACGTGTTTCGCGGGTTGGATTATTATTATCCAGTACGATGGGTTGTTTGGCAGACAAGCACGCATGAAACAAAAGCGTTTCCCGATGGCGAGTTTTGAGCATATCGCGACTGAGGCGAATATGGGTATGGTAAAAATGCTGTAGGTAAAAACTCGACTGACCACTGCCGTGTAAACCAATAAAAATAATCCCGTTCACTGTATTTGCGCCTTAAAATTCGCTCAAAGTATGAGTACTATCCCTAAAGTACTCGCCACTATATAGATACCATTATGCCGCATGATTCTTTAACTTTACCCGACAATGCCTTAAATGCAGATACTCAACTATTACGTTACAGCCGCCATATTATGCTGCCGCAGATTGATATCGAGGGTCAGCAGAAACTTTTAAATGCCACCGTCATTATTATTGGCTTAGGGGGATTGGGTTCGGCGGTATCGATGTATTTAGCCAGTAGCGGTGTCGGCAAACTGATTTTGGTTGATCCCGATCAGGTGGAATTGACGAATTTACAGCGCCAAATCGTTCACACCACTGAACGTATTGGCTTATTTAAGGTGGAATCTGCCGCCATACAATTGACAGCGCTGAATCCACAAGTGCATTTGGAGTTGTTTCATCGCCGTTGGAGTGAGGAGGAGTTAATCCTACAAGCTCAAAATGCGGATGTGATTGTTGATTGTACTGATAATTTAGGCACCCGTTTTATGATCAATCGTGCCTGTGTCAAAGCACAAAAGCCATTGGTGTCAGGAGCAGCGATTCGTTGGGAAGGGCAGGTTAGTGTTTTTGATTCGCGCCAAGGGGCTAGCCCGTGTTATCACTGTTTTTATGGCGGAGTCACCGAGATTGAGCAAGCCTGTAGTGTCAATGGCGTGATTGCGCCGTTGCTGGGCATGATTGGCAGTACGCAAGCTTTAGAAGTACTCAAACTGCTGACAGGAGCAGGAGAAACGCTGGTCGGGCGAGTACTGTTACTGGATGCATTACAGATGGAATGGCGCAGCATCACACTCCCTAAAAATCCGCAATGCAGCGTGTGTGGAGATTCACATGCTTGAGCAAGCACAGTGGGATTTACAGTGGATGCAACGGGCGTATGAACTAGCTTTTGAGGCTCAAGCGATTGGCGAAGTGCCTGTCGGTGCAGTACTGGTTGCCGATAATCAAGTACTTGCCACGGGGTTTAACCAAGTCATTACTACCCACGATCCCAGTGCACATGCTGAAATGGTAGCCATACGAGCCGCAGGTTTAGCCCGACAAAACTATCGATTGCCTAGTACTACTTTATATGTGACCTTAGAGCCATGCCCGATGTGTGCAGGGGTGTTAATTCATGCTCGAATCGAGCGGGTGGTTTTTGGCACGTATGACCCAAAAACAGGGGCGGCGGGTTCAGTTTTTTCCTTAATTCCTCATGATGCTCACAATCATCGTATTGCAGTTCAGGGGGGTATTATGCAAGAGCAATGCGCTAACCAGTTGCAAGCCTTTTTCCGTGAACGTCGCCAAGCCCAAAAGGCACAACGTCATGCCCAATAATTCATGGATGACTACGCTTTGGCAAAGGATTAGCCAGTGGTTGAAGTCTAAAACGAGTACTTCAGCCACCAGTACTCCTATACTTCCCACCCCGATTGAACCTGATTTTAATCCTACTTCGCCTTCAGAGGCTGTATTGCCTAGTACATTACCGGAGGGTATTGAACCTACCAGTCGTGTACCGAGCTTAATGCCTGTTACTCATACCCTTAATAGTCAATCCCTGCCGACCTTGCGTGCCGAATTACGTATTCGCCAAGGCGATTTATTAACGAGTAGCTATCCGCTGATGGTGGGGCATTATCAGGAAGATGTCATTAGTGGAGCAGAACAAGTACTTGATCAAGCGCTCAAGGGGCAGCCCAGCCAATGGCAATCATTAGGTATTTATGCGGGTGCGGTAGGGACTAGTACTTTAGTGCTGAACCTAAACACTAAACTGCAAGGCGCGTTAGTACTAGGTTTAGGTGTCGCAGGGCAGTTACACGCTAATAAACTCAGTACTACGTATACACAAGGTTTATTGCGTTACACTCGCGACCCTAAAGCTTTAAAAAATAAGGAGGGCAAATGGCAATTAAGTACGTTATTAATTGGTGCACAAGCCTCCACCCTAACTTTAGAGCAAGTACTGAGTAGTTTATTAAGGGGGATTCGATCAGCTAGTGAGCGCTTGCAAGAGCAACAGTTGCCGTATCAATTTGCTATTGAAGTGATTGAGTTAGATACATGGCGAGCTTTAGAGGCTAGCGATATTTTATTTGAGTTAATCAAACAGGTTGAGTACTCCACTGAGTTTATGTTGACCGAGTACTTACAACAACTACCTACTGCAACACCCCTGATTAAACCACAAAGCCAGCATCAAGGGTGGTGGAGTCGTTGGGATGTAACCACCAACCTATTACCTTATACCCCCAGTGAAGGCGAGCGGGCATTGCCTACTGTAGCGTTGTTACCAACCACCGCACGAGTGCAGTGGGGCAAAGGTAGTCATGTGAGTTTGCAAGTTGATACGAGTACTTTAGGCATACGTTGGGAGCTATTACACGATGTGACTCAAGGAAGTACTTTGCCCTTGGGTTTACAAGTAGCGGTAGTGCGGCAATTAGCGGGAATAAATCCTCCTGAAGTCATTAGTACTTCTCAACGTTTATTAGCAATCGGGGTCGACAGTACTGCCGCGTGGCGTGAAGTGCTAAATACGGATAGGGGGCAAGAGTGGCTGCCTGTGGAAGACGTTGAGCGCCTTTTTTGTGCTTTGCATACGGGCGAATATGGCGTCTTACATTGGTGTGGACAGGTAGGTGGTACGGCTAAACAACCGCATTTAGTCATGGCACAGGAGCAAGTACTCAGCGTGATGGATATTGCCCAAATTAGAAAAGCTCCTAACTTAGTAGTATTGGAGCTATTAAACGCGACACCTGAATTAACTATTTTAGTACCTAGTTTAATAAGTACTTGGTTACAGGCTGGAGCACAAACCGTATTGGTGAATACTCAAACCTTAAATTCACAGGTGAGTACTGTGTGGTTGCGGAGTTTCTATCAAGTTTTCTGTAGGGGAGAAGGTGTAGGCAAGGCAGTTTTTGTAGCAAGACAACAGGTTTGGGAAGCCTTGGCGCGGCAGGGGACTGAGTGGGTGGGGTTCGAGTGTTATGGTGAGGCACGTTAGGTGATGGCTAAGATAGTCTATAAGGCTACCTTAGCTCGAATTTGCCTGTGGCTAGTTTTTTAAGTACCAAAGAGCCGTCTCAAGAGGCTACTCAACCATGAGTTATTGGCTGTGGGGCTAGGCGTTGGTACAGGTGTAGGGCGTGGACTCGGTGCGGGGGCTGGTCTGGGGGCGCTACTGACAGGTGTAGGTTGGGGGTTATTACTGACTGGGGGGGCTGGTCGTGGCGCAGGGGCAGGCGCAATACTGGCATTAGCAAAGCGAATTAAATGCTCAACAATCACTGCTAATGGTGCACCTTGTGCCTGTGCAGAGGCTTTGGCAGCTGCTCGCCAGGTGGCAGGAATGACCTGATCGGTATCCCACTCTCCAGTGGCTTGGCGATCAAAGTTGGATAGCGCTCGACTAGTCGTAGGGGCTGTCCATAAAAAGTCGGGATGAATATTTTGATACCATTCGCCCCCTAAAATCGTACCTTTGCTATCCAACTCTAAATCATATAAGTACTCCACATATTGAATGGCGTCATGACGAGGAGCATCCGTTTCACGTTGAGTTGGTTTGGTTTCCACTACATAGCCCACTTTCATCGCGATACCGACGATATGAGTGGTTTGAGTGCTGCGATAAACTTTAAATTTGTCATTAGTAAAGTCCGTCACTTTCACCATCGCTTCAGCCAGAGTATTCGTGCTGCGATTCGTGCGGGGGTTGAAATAGCGATAATCATAACTAAAGCAGGGTTGATTCCAGACTTCATAGTCGTAGGTGACATCCAGCACAAAACTACGTTTGGCAACCCCTAATTGATTGACTACTGCTAAATGCCAAGTACCTGGATTAGTATCAAAACAATTGGTGGCTTTCATGCGTCCGGTTACAGGGTCAATACTGGGAGATTTATCTTCACAGCGTCCCCCAATAAAACGTGTAGTGCCTGCTGCATTAGCCCACACCAGCGAGGCTAAGGCTTTAATATCCGCCGGATAAAAGTTTAAATTAATGCCATTAGGGGCTTTAACGGTAATCGTATTTTGAGGGCGTGGGAGCATAAAAGCTGCTACTGCCCACCCGTGACAAATACCCATCCAGCTTTCCACTTTGCCAGTACTTTCGTAATACTGACGACCCTCGCGCCACATATATTGAGTCAAGCTAAAGGTAGTATCACCGACTAATGCATCATATTTTTCAGCAGGGGACAGTAGGTCAATCGTATTCTGGTCACCACTATTTAAGATGGTAGCCGCGGGTTTATTTTGCACATAAAGCCGATTAGCATTCCAATCGGTCGAGGCAGGAAAGCGTGGGTCGGCATAGCGCCAGCCTAAGACACCTTTATAAATCGCCCAGTAATCATCTGACCACGGTGACTCCGTTAAACTAGCTTGGGTGAGTTTAGCATCACTAATGGCTTGTAAGGTGGTGTAGCGTAAGTTATCTACCAAGTCAGCCGGACGATCATTACCCATAATCGGGGCACGACTTTGGTCATTACTATGTAAAAACTCAGCACGTTGTTTATCACGAGCGCCTAAGTAGGCTTTATCCTCAATCGCCTGTGGGTCAAACAAACTGGGGGCAATAATAGGATGACCATCACTATCCATTTTAGTAGGTTTGCTATTCATGAAGGCAACTGGGTTGCGTTCAAAGTCGGCTAGTTTGGCATCAATTCGTTGCAAAGTGGTGTCAGTCATTCAAGTACTCCACACAGTAATTAAGACCTGCCTTGTAAGGCGGTATGCTTGGGGTTAGGTTTGAGTGTAGAAGGGAAATGGGTTAGGCGCGTGCTAATCAAGCCAGAGAGTACACGCTAAAGTACTCACTAGGTGTGAGTACTTTAGGTACGAGCGTAGCGGATTGAGTACTTTAAGAGAAGTAAGTGTTTAATTGTTCAGCGTTTAATAAAAATATTCCACCGCCGCCGCGTTCAAACTCTAACCAGTGGAAATCTAAATCGGGGTAAGCATTCATGAGTGCCGCTTGGCTATTACCCACCTCGACTACCAAAATACCCTGCTCGGTTAGGTGTTTACCCGCTTCAGCCAAGATAGTGTGAACAAGATCCAGACCATCGTCACCCGCCGCCAAACCGAGTTGAGGTTCATGTAAAAATTCAGGGGCAAGATCACTCATATCTGCCGCATCGACATACGGTGGATTGCTGACGATCAAGTCGTAGCGTTGGTTTGATAAGTTTTCAAATAAATTCGATTCAATCGCTACCACATGTCCTTCCATGCCGTGACGCTCGATATTGAGATGGGCAACGGCTAAGGCATCGGGTGAAATATCACTGAGATCGACTTCGGCGTTGGGGAAAGCATATGAGCAAGCAATGCCAATACAGCCACTCCCTGTACAAAGATCAAGTACTCGTGTGACCTGCTCAGGTTCAAGCCAAGGCATAAATTGTTTTTCAATCCATTCAGCGATAGGCGAGCGTGGCACGAGTACTCGCTCATCCACATAAAACGGCAAACCTAAAAACCATGCTTCATGAGTTAGGTAGGCAGCCGGTTTTCGGGTTTCAATACGTTGTTCGATAATGTTGGCAACAGCGTCACGCTCAGTACGGGTCAAAGTACTTGGAAAATACAGTGAAGGGGTATCAATGGGTAAGTGCAACGTGTGCAGGATTAAATAAGCCGCTTCATCAATCGGGGAGGACATACCATGAGCAAAGGTCAACTCCGCTTCACGAAAACGACTCGCACCCCAACGAATAAAATCCAAAATAGTACGCAATTCAGAGTAATCAGCAACCATAGTAACAACACCCAAAAAAGAGGCGGCTATGATGGCGTATTGTGTAGAGGTGGGCAAGTAGAAGACTGGCGCTGAGTCTAGTTGAACTGCTTTAGTTGATGAGTTAACAGTCGTAACCCGTAATACACCGCCTTTCAAAGGTACTGGGGCAAAGTTATCCAGCCCATTTGATTAGGCTAAATAGACCCAAACGTTAGACAACGTTTGGGCTATCAAAGTCAGTTAGTTACGAAGACGTCGTGAGTGTCCGTTACTGACCGTATGGGGTTGAGAGGAAGTATTTTGATTATGCGATTCATTGTTAGCTTGCATCGTTTTCAATAATTGAATCAGGATGACTAGTAACTGAGTGAATATTTGTGGGTCAATTTTGATTTGCCCTTCACCCTGACTCGTGGATGGGGTGTTAACAACGTTACTGGTCGAAGATGATTGAGTGGCAGGGCTAGTAGTACTAACAGGTTGTGTTGATGTAGTGCTGCTAGTAGTAACACTAGGTACAGGGGCAGATACTGCGACAGGGGTGGCAGCCGTCGTAGCGCTCAAACTCCCAGTAGTCCCAACAGCATTATCTCGTGCAGTGGTCGACAGGGGGAAGGGTCTTACATCAGGCTCATTGGGAGTACGTACATAGGCTGTGTAGAAGGTAGAGCCACTATCGCTGGGGATCTGAATCGATTGCGGATAGGTTTTACGTGGATCATAGGTAATATCGGTTTTTTCGTTAGTACTTAAGGCTTGTTGTGCCGTAGTAAATAACTTATCTACCGTTAGGTTAGCAAGCTCTGCACTGGGTGTAGTAGGGTTCCCCATATTGTCAGTGGTAGTGACGGATACAATTTGCCCATTTTTTACTTCGATCTTAGCGTGTTCATAGTTAGCCGATGATTCTGGGGGGATAAAACTATCCGCTAGATTAGGTGTAGGTCCTTTAGTCTTACTCAGCTCTAAAGTGTAGTCCTGTAAGGGGGCGCTATTCCATTGTTGCTGATAGTAATTGAGTAGCTGGGGTTTATATTGTGCGGTATCAATATTGATATCACTAAATTGTAAACGCTCGATATCCACGGCAGACACCGAAGTTTTATTACCATCGACAGAGTAAATATCAAACGAGTTACCATCAGGTGTGCGGTTCACCATAAAATCACGTAACCGACCATTAACGACTAAAGTATCACTACCCGCATCCCCCCAATAACGTGAAGGTAGCGCTTGCTCAAAGCTAGAAGTAGGGGGCGTAGGATAATTGATGAATTGAGCATTAAAACTATCGTTGCCTGTTGTGCCTGCAGTCAGGTTAGCTTGAATATAAGCAGAGTAGTTTGTATTACCTACGCGAACACTATTAGGTATACCGCGAGAGTCGTAATTGATGTCTACCTTTTCACCTCGGTCTAGTGCTTTTTGAGCCAAGTCAAAGAGGGCATCAACGGTTAAATTAGCTAATTCTGGGCTGATAGTTGCGTTATTCGTACCATAGGAGCTGGCGTTAGCAACTTGACCATTAACCACATCCAGCTGCGCACTTTGGTAGCTCTCAGGGCTGATAATGTCAACAACTGGATAGGGTACACTTTCAAGAGTTGTTGCTTTACTGACTGATAAAGAATAGTTGCTCAAACCTTGGGATTGCCATTGCTGGCGACGGTACTGAAGCTGTTGTGCAGGGTCAAGTAATTGCTCTTTAGTCAAGCTAATATCGGCAAAACGGAAGTTTTCAAAGTCTTTAATCGTGACCGATGGACCATTGAAAGGATTAATCATGACCGTGCCATCAGGCGTAGTCTGTATGGAGTACTCACTGAGTTTACCCGCAAAGACTGCGGTATCTTGTCCAGCCCCCCCCCAATAAGTCTTATTATCCATAGGTACAGGTTGGGTAGGAAAACTAGGGGTAGGAATAGTAACAGTATCATTGCCTGAGGTAGCAGGAACAATAGTGGATTGTAAGTAGGCAGAGTAATAGTCATTACCTACACGTATATTGTTAGGAATACCTCGCTCGTCAAAGTTAACGTGTGCACCATTGCCTTCACTAATGGCACGTTCCGCTAAGTTAAAGAGTTCCGCGACTGTAAAACCAGCCAGTGTCGGATCAGCAGGCTGTGTTGAGAAGGGGTTAGAAACATTCACTATCTGACCGTTAATGACATCTACTGTAGCGCCAGTACCTATGCCGCCATTATCGCTATAACGATTCAGGGTTAAGCTGTAGTTATTAGTGCCTTGGTTTTCCCATTGGTTACGGAAGTAATCTAGCTTTTGACGTGGATCAGTTAAGGCAGTGCGATCTAAGGTAATATCTGAAAACTGGAAGCGCTCCACCTCACTCACTGCCCTAGAAGGTTGGTAAGATTCTGAGGGCATACGATCAGAAATATCTAATTTTTCGGTATCAGCGTAATTATTTTGAATGTAATAATCACCAAAGCGTCGATTAAATACCAGAGTATCATTTCCCGCCCCGCCTCGAATGCCATGATAACCAAAGCCCGTATTAGCACTGAGTTGTGCAGGGGTGGCGTCAGCACTTAAGGTGTCATCACCATCCGTTCCCACCGTACTAATCGTTTCAACATAAGGGGCAGGTCTAGCAATCATGGTAGTTTGAGCCATCCCAATCCTGGCGGTGGCTTGTTGGCTGATGTTTTGCATAGGCATACTAGCTAAGGGGGGCGTAGCTACGGGGGTGGCTACATTATAGCTACTGTTGAGGTTAGTAGTCGCGCTACCCATAGTCGTCGTGGGGCTGATACGAGTCGTGTTAATAGTGCTCATCGAGCGTTCTCCTTATTATGTTAGCTGGGGGTGCTACGGTTTAATAGCACTCTTAACACCATGCTCTTAAAGGATGAGTACTAAACGCTTCAATAGCTAAAAGATAGATGACAACATTAAGCCTATTAGTGGCAAAGGAGCGATTTAAAAAATTAAAGTATTATTTTTGGTTATTATTAAAAAGAAATATTTAACAGTTAAAATAAATAAGGCCGATTTAAAATCAGCCTTAATAAGTACTTTAGTTTAATCCCACTTCAACGCACCACCCGTTTGGTACTCAGTGACGCGGGTTTCAAAGAAGTTCTTTTCTTTGCGCATATTCGATTGTTCATCCAACCACGGTAGCGCATTTTTTGCACCCGCAAACGGCTCATCAATGCCTAATTGTCGTGCTCGACGATTGGCAGTGAAACGGAATTGCTCTTTGTGGTCTTCTTTGGAGTAACCCAAAATAGGATTAGGCAATAAAAAGTTCGCATAGCCTGATTCAGCGGCTTCGGCTTCGTCCCACATTTGTCGTAAGGCTTGCGGGTCTAATTGCACATTTTCTTCCAGCATAATTTGTCTGGCAACCCGAATCCCAAACGAGCAGTGGAGTACTTCATCACGCATAATGTACTGGAGTTGTTCCGCAGTGCCTTTCATCAAACCCCGACGTTGCAGGGCAAAAATCGGTGAGAACCCATTATAAAACCAGCAACCCTCGAAAATGCCTGAAAAGAACACATACGACAGTACAAACTGATGTAAATCATCACGATTACGCAGGTTTAAATCTGAGCGCATGACCGCATTAAGACGGCGATTCGCGATTTGGATTTTGGCATTGATTTCAGGCACAACACGATAACGGTTATAAATCTCGCCTTGATCCAGCCCGATGGTTTCGATGCAGTGTTGATACGTCCAAGTATTACCAGAAACAGTCACTTTATCGTTATAGCGCACCACTAGCATAGTACTAGGCACACCCACGCTATAAACATAGCCACAGTAGGCTTCGGTAGTTTTTTCAATCGTGCGTCCATTCACATACGGGCGGTCGACGAAATTAATCGTCCATGCAGGATTGCCTGCTGAAGTTTCAGCTTTATAGACACCACAGCGATAATTCGCCATAACACCCAAAGCCATGACCACATCGTAACAATTTTGGTCAGTCGTTACGTAACGCAACATATCACTAGAGCGACTACCATCCCAATTCATCAGCTCATCAATAAACTCGCGAATCCACTCGTAAGAAATCGCTTTAAAATTCACCCATGAAAAGTCTTTAACGAGTTCAAGCTGTTGTTTAGGAATATCAAAACGAGTACTTTCATCTGCACAAGTATATTTAGAGTACTTAAGTTCTAAGTGATTCAGAATTGTTTCTAAGCGTTCAATCTTATCAACACGCTTAAAGTGGAAGCGATAGCCGGTACCTGTAAAATCATTGCTATGGCTATTGATTAAAGTGCCATCAGCTTGATAAGCAATGGCTAAGCGTTCTAACCAAGAGAGTGAAGCCGTACTTTGAGTATTTAAGCGACCTGCTACTGGAATAGTTTTATTGTGGACACTAATTTGCTCAGCCGTTTGAATCACTAATTTATTGTCATTGCGTGTATCGAATGCTACACAACGATGGTTAGGTGTTACCACGGACTCATAGACGCTTGAACTAAAACGAATCAAATTCCCTTCAAAGTAATCGCGTGTAATACCCAATGGTTTAACGAATTCAATCGTACCGTCTTCACAATATTGGGCAACGGTTTGCCCTTCTGCTAACTTGCGAAAATCTACCCAACCTTGTGGTGTGAGTACTTCTGTCCCTTCTTTAAAACAGTGTAATGCTTCTTCGTATACCTGACGCGCTTGATAGATTTGTAATTCGGGTGCAGTCATTTTTTCCATGACGGCTAGTCCGATATTACGCATCGCTAAAATGTCGGAGGTGGTGAGGTAAGCCAACACGTTTTCATACACATGACGCTCAGCGGGCTTGAGGTTGTGATGATAGTCGTGGACATCCTGCGCCATATTAATATCGAGGGGCGTCCAGTGATTTTTATTGGCGTTGAGAAAGAATTCCCATGCCCAAGGGTATTTAAAAGGGGCGAGCTGATTAATATCGCCCATCCCATTAATCACCCGTTTGTCTTCGGGGTTAATGGGCTTCATGGGTATGAATTCAACCGGCGTCTGATTACAGCTCGCCGGTGTGGTTTTTACCGACGTGTCTGGCGACGACGTTGGCGCAACTGACGGCTTAACGATAGTTTGGCTCTCGCGCTGCTCATGTTGCCATACCTCTTGGGTGGGTTTAGAAACTGTTTTATCTATGGATGTTTTAGCACCTTGAGGTGCTACGGATAGCGGGTCATCCCAATTTAGGGTCATGATTTTACCTTTAACAAAACCTTAACACAAATCGAATCCCCCACTTTCAGATGAATAGTTTTATACCTATATACATGTTCAAGCAGTTCAGATAGTTAGTTGATCACATACATGAGTGGGAAAATTTAACTCTTGTAACAAGCCCCTAAACATGTATTATTAGGGGCTAGAAAAGATTGTTTATAGACTTATGAAGAATTGCTGTTCTCTAATAAGTCATTGAATTATGGCATTATTTTAGTGCAATAAAATAATGCCTTTTATTTTTTCAGTTTTTTTCCTTTCCACTCATTCTTATCATGAATTTTCAACTTTAAATGCCATAGAATACTGTATCTTCTACCTTCTTGAATAACTTTCTCCTTATCTTTCGAAACATATAACGTTTGTGGAATAGGTAGAGATTTCAGATACCATCCATCATTACCATAAACGATATGAAGCTCTGGTTTTGTTGAGTTTGTTAAAAATTTTGTATCGATATAATTCATAAATTATATTTACCTAAATTATGTTAAAGAACGTAGTTAAGTCTTTATACCTAACTGTATTGGCTCATTCTCAAAGTAAATGAGGGTCTAGGGAGCCAGTACCTAAACCCTTATATGTTAAAGCCTACTGACAAGCCTCGCATTCTGGATCGAGTAGCGAGCATGCCTTTGGAGCTTCTGAGCCTACCGAAATCAGATTAGTGGCTACTAGCTGTAGATTGGGTTTGCTAGTTGGAGCAGAGGTTGAAGTACTTGCACTGTTCATTGCTGGAATATCATCTGAACTGGTTTTCTCTGCACCCGTTGCACCCAAAGTACGCAGATAATAAGTAGTCTTTAACCCACGTACCCATGCTAGTTTGTACAGGTTATCGAGCTTTTGACCATTAGGTTCTGCCATGTAGAGATTGAGTGACTGACCTTGATCAATCCATTTTTGGCGACGACTCGCAGCTTCGACCAACCAACGTGCATCCATTTCAAATGCCGTCGCATATTTAGCTTTAAAACTATCAGGTACTCGATCAAGGCGTTGCACTGAACCATCAAAGTACTTGAGGTCATTCATCATCACTTCGTCCCACATATCCATCGCTTTGAGTTCTTTCACGAGATAGGGGTTAATCACGGTAAATTCACCCGATAGATTCGACTTCACAAATAGGTTTTGATAAGTCGGCTCAATGGATTGTGACACGCCGCAAATATTGGAAATCGTTGCGGTGGGTGCAATCGCCATCACATTCGAGTTGCGCATCCCTTGGGCTTTAATGAGATTGCGTAAACTATCCCAATCTAAGGTCTGGGTTTTATCTACGGTAAAGTACTCGCCACGTGACGCCGCTAATAAATCCAGCGAATCAATAGGGAGAATACCTTTGCTCCACAATGAGCCTTGGTAACTGCCATATTTGCCCCGCTCAGCCGCCAAATTACTGGAGGCGCGAATTGCAAAATACGACACCGCTTCCATGCTACGATCCGCAAAGTCCACCGCTTCCATCGTGCTATACGCCATATTCATGGCATACAACGCATCTTGGAAACCCATAATCCCTAAACCGACGGGGCGGTGTTTGAGATTCGAGCGGCGTGCTTGCGGCACACTGTAATAGTTGTAATCAATCACATTGTCGAGCATCCGCATGGCGGTGGTGACGGTGCGCTCGAGTTTTTCCAGATCAAGTTTGCCATCGACAATATGTGCTGGGAGATTAACTGAGCCGAGGTTACAAACGGCGATTTCTTGCACATTCGTATGTAGAGTAATTTCAGTACACAAGTTACTGGAATGCACCACGCCAACATGTTGGTTGGTATAACGAATATTGCAGGGGTCTTTAAAGGTAATCCAAGGATGACCCGTTTCAAACAACATACCGAGCATTTTGCGCCAGAGTTGTTGAGCGGGTACTTTGCGATGGAGTTTGATTTCACCAGTGACCGCTTTTGCTTCATATTCTGCATAACGGGTTTCAAAGGCTTGTCCAGTCAAATCATGCAAATCGGGGGTTTCATCAGGCGAGAATAATGTCCACTCTTGATCCGCCGCGACGCGCTTCATGAATAGGTCTGGAATCCAATTCGCAGTATTCATGTCATGAGTACGACGACGCTCATCTCCCGTGTTTTTGCGCAACTCTAAAAAGTCTTCAATATCAATATGCCACGTTTCGAGATAGGCACAGACCGCTCCCTTACGTTTACCGCCATTGTGATTTAAACCAGAGGTCGTCATATAAGACTCATCGCCTTCCACAATGAGATCAAACACGAAAGGAACTGTTTCAATGGTGTCTACACTACGTACTCGGCTATAAACACAACCGTTATAGCTAAACCAGTTTTGCTTAGTAAGGACTTGGCAATTAACCCGTTCGGCAATTTCAGTAACAGCAGGAATACGAATATCGTAAGCTTTAGTCGTACCCGTGAATTGAATAGCTGAGCCATCAGAACGAGTACTGGTATGCGCAGTATCACGTTCACGATATTGTCCCGCAGTAGGTACACCCAAACGTAAGCATTGATAACGCACACCTTCGGCTAGCTCTTGTGAAGTACTAGTGAAATAAATTTCTTTACCACGACTAATACCGCCGTCGGTCTCAATTAAACCTTGGAGTAGGGCGAGGGTTTGATTTTTGGGTAAATGGCTAAAGCGGCGAGCAATACGTTTTTCACCTTTAGCGTTATAAAGATCATCGTAGGTAAAGGGTAAAGTAGCAGCGCCTGCACCGACAATCCGTCCGGTAGTACCGTCACGTACTACACCTTGACCACTTGCCCAACGGATTTGCAGATAAGTTTCACCACGCCCCGTTTCCCACCAGTGGATGCCTCGTTTACCTAAGTACTCACGCACAAATTCAAGATGGGAATCATTTTGTGGATTACCTGATACACCCCATTCCATTGAGTCTTTGGTCATATGACCATCACCCAATAAAATACCGTATAGGCGTGCGTCCTCCTCGGTAAAGCCTGCTACCATGACCGTTTCAGTGGGAATCACTTGAGCAATGAAATCACCTTTTTGCAGTTGACCTGCCTCCACCCATTGAGGTGAGACTTTGCCTTTTGCTAGCCATTCATGAGTTCGATCATTTGCTTGACCTAAAGGAATGCCTTGAATGACATACATCGGATGTCCAGCGGTAACACGCACAGGTGCAATCGAGTGTTTAATATCAACGGCGACCATCGCATCCGTTTGGTTATAAACCATAGCTTGTTTGACTTCACGGTAAGTACCACTAATACCAAGTACTAAGTCACCAGCCTTCACTTCTTTAATGGGTTTAATGCCATTAGCCGTAAATAATGGAGTTTCAGGAGCGAAACACTGATTCACGGCTACGGCTGTATCATTGGCGACTTTTAAAAAGGGTACGACACCTTGTGATTTGCCATTGGTGCCTTGGATATGCGCCCCCATGCCACGCACGGGTGTCCAGTCATTACCCAAGCCCCCTGCATATTTGGAGAGTAATGCATTATCTTTAATAGCGTTATAAATGCCGTCTAAATCATCAGGTACGGTAGTTAAATAGCAAGAGGATAATTGAGGACGCAAAGTACCTGAGTTAAATAACGTGGGTGTACTGCTCATGAAATCAAAGCTAGAAAGCAAGTTATAAAACTCAATCGCCCGCGCTTCGCGGTCAACCTCATTAATTGCCAAACCCATCGCCACGCGCATAAAAAATACTTGAGGAAGTTCAAAGCGCACGCCATTGTGATGGAGGAAATAACGATCATAAAGGGTTTGCAAACCTAGATAGGTAAACTGCAAATCACGTTCAGGCTTTAACGCTGCACCCAGTACTTCAAGGTCATAGCGTAATAACTCATCACTCAGTAGTTTAACCTCGACCCCTTTCTTTAAGGCTTTTTGTAGGGTTTCGGCATATAAACTTTGCATTTCTACTTGAGTCGCTTCGGTATAAGTACCCTCTAAAAGCGTCAATACTTCACGACGTAAAGTATCCAATAACATCCGTGCAGCTACGTGAGTGTAATTGGGGTCACGGTCGATCAAGATACGAGTACTGATAATCAGTGCGGTAGCGACTTCTTTTTCGGTAATCCCATCGTATAGATTGCGCAAGGCATCCTTATAAACCTGATCAGCGTCCACTCCAGATAGACCCTCAACGGACTCGGCAATTAAGCGTTTGAGACGATTTTCATCGAGGGGGCGAGTTTCACCATTAGAGTACTTAACATTAATGACGACCACAGGCTCGGCGGCTTTCTTTTTGCCTTTGCGGGCTTTGGACTCTTTTTCAGCGCGTACACGGGCGCGTTCTTCACGGTATAGCACATAGCTGCGGGCGACTTTATGCTCACCGGAGCGCATCATCGCGAGTTCGACTTGATCTTGAACGTCTTCGATGTGGACATTGGCACCCTCAGCCGTGCGACGCACTAACGCTTCAATCACTTGCTCAGTCAAACGTGCTACCGTGTCATGAATACGCGCCGAGCCAGAAGCAGAGCTACCCTCTACATCCAAAAAGGCTTTAGTCATGGCGACATAAATTTTACGGGCATCAAACTCAGTGACTTCACCATTACGACGAATCACCCGCCATTCGGGATGTTTTAAAGTGGGAGCCTGAATAGCGGAAGCAGAATCTTTGTCGGTGGTGTGAGTGGTTTGCATGCGTAAAAATCCCTTGTCGCCATGCCGTAACGTGACGAATTGTACAGTTAAATGGGTCTTTCAAAAGTGAAGTGATATAATGCGGGACACTATAAGATGTGTGTTAGGTGAGGGTCAAGCACAAGATATTGATGAAACGTGGCGCTAACCCTTAATAAAAACTACTTGAAAACGGTCAAACCTGCATTGGTTCAAGACATTCACGGTGCGCGAGAATACCGGAAACCTTGCTCTAAATAAACCTTAAAATTTTTTTATGAAGTACTTGCTTTTTGCTTTGTTTGCTTAGGTTGTGCTAGTACTACGTCATCACGCTGATAGGTACAACATATGAACTATTTTATGAATGGGGTAATGGAGGTGGTGTCTTATCCCATTGCTATTTTACTGGTGGTAGCACTGGGTTTGTTTATAGGGCAGCAACCTAAACGAGTATTGTCCCTAATTACGCCACTTTTTTTCCTAACGGTAGTGTTAGGTCTAATATTAGTACGCTTTAAGTACTTAACAGGTAATTTCAGCACGGTGGCTTTAGTGATGGCGGGGCTAATGGCGCTAAGTACGGTGTTATATTTAAAACCCCCCTTGGCTATTAGTGGTTTAGTGAGCGGGCTAAGTGGGTTGGTATTGGGTTTAACGATTAAACCTTTTTGGCTACCGGGATTTGCGGGGTTGAAGGTTTATAGTACTTATGCAGGGGTGACTCTGAGTAGCACAGCTTTAATGGTAGCTGTGGGGTTACTAACCTTATTTTTAAAGCGGTTTTGGGAAGGGGTACTCGTTAGAGCGATTAGCTCGTGGATTGTTGCGAGTGTCTTGATGGTGGTGGTGCTGTCATTGACTAAAGTACTCAAGCTTTAAGTGGTTTTAAAGTGGAAACGCTCTACACTTAGGCTCAGTCTGAACCATTGCGGAGTTTTAGGGTCGATGATTCAGGTTTTTTGTGATTTTACTGGAGATACTCTTCATGAAACGTCTTGCTGTTTATGCTTCATTATTAACTGCTTTATGGATGAGTGCGCCTGTTCATGCGGATGGCTACCATTATTTTGTCAAAGTAACCAGTGAACTAGAACTCAATGATGAGGGTAAGGTAATGGGCGTACGGCAAATATGGGATTATGCACCAGAAGTGACTGAGGTCATGTTAGATAGCTTAGACGTTATTTCAGATGACACACTCAATACCTTGGGTGATGACATGATGCGTGATTTAGAAAAGCTCGGGTACTTTGCTGATTTTAAAGTGGATGGCGCGAGTATTGACCATACTGAGGTAGAGGATTATGACATTCTATTGCCCTCAGAAAAGCAATTAGAATTACAGATGTTTCACCCCTTTAAAGAGCCTGTCGATATTAAGGGCAAAAAATTTACGATTGATATGGCTGACCCTGATGGTACAGGGATTTTAACGCATAGTGATGCAGGCTCTGTGTTATTGCCTGATTCTTTAAAGTCAATCTGTAAAATCAGCTTAGCCAAGGTACAAGATCCTAATAATACTGAGCAATATGTACATGGTAAGCCTGTGCAGTTAGTGACCGTGGATTGTGCTCAGTAATGAATTAAGGCGAGTACGTTAAGGTCAATTGTGCTGAATAGCGCTTTAACAATATGGGTTAAAACAGGTAGGATTTCTTTTTTTATTTAAGTAATCGAGAGCAATAACTATGTCACAATGCCGTTTTGCCACCTTATTAGGCTTATTATTCAGTGCAACTCTATTAACAGGGTGTGAGTCTTTGCCACCGACTGAGACTACTGCCCCTGCAGTTGCTGTAGATAGTACAACTGTTACTAAACCTAAACGTATTAAAGAAGTACTGGTGATTGAACACGTCACTTGTGATCCTGCCCAAGCTAAAAAATTGCAAGCTGAAATTGATAAGCGTGAAGCAGAGCGTAAAGCGAAAGGTATTAGTGCTGACCCTTATTTGTCAAAAGAGCGTGTGAAAGTTAACTCTAACTTAGCACAATAACTATTCAGAGGTAGCTAGATGATCTGTTTAGCTACCTTATTATCCGTTTGCTGTTCACATTATTTTTACATTTTGCTGAATATAAGTACTTCCCTAATTTTAAATTTAAAAAAGTAATTGATTTTAAAGGTATTTATGTGGGTTTTTGATGTTTTGTAAGGTTCCTTGAGATTTGCACATTTGTGTCCGATTTGGTGCTTAATTAAGCGTTAGGATGTTCTACATAGAAACAAGAACACAACACAGATAATCAAAGGAAATACTCATGAAACGTTTAGTCTTAACCAGTTTAATCGCACTCGTTTTAGGTTCTTCTGTTGCAATGGCTGATCGCGGTGATTGGGGCGGCTCACCAGAAGGTAAAGGCAGAGGTCCACAGGCTCATTTACAAGCGCAACTTAATTTAACCGATGCTCAAGTACAACAATTACAAACTTTACGAGATGAGCAGAAAAAACAAATGGATGCTGCACGAGTGGCTACCCAGAACCGTATTGCCCAACTTTTAACGGCTGATCAAGCGACTAAATTTAAAGACATGACCGATAAAATAGAGCAGCGTCGAGCCGACCATGAAAAACGTATGTCTGACAAAGGCGAGGGTAGAGGTCATGGTGAATGGGGTGGACGAGGTCATGGAGGACATGGACACGGTGGACACGAGGGTGCTTTCCGTGAAGGTAAAGGTCATGGTGGTATGAAGGGTCCAGACAGCCAACGTATGGTTGACCGTTTAAAACAAGATTTGAGTTTAACGACTGAGCAAGTCACCCAAGTACAAATTATTTTAAAAGATCAACAAGCTCAAATGGATGCGTTTCGCAAAGCTTCAAAAGATAAATTAGTGCAAATGTTAACAGCTGAGCAAGCGACTAAATTCCAAACTTTAGAAAGCGATCGTAAACAACGTATGCAACAAAACATTCAAGAGATGCAACAACGTTTAGAACGTATGTAATTCACTTTCGTTATAGTACTTCTTAAGCTCTTTCTCATATCGCTAATTTTAAAGCCCTCCGTAGAGGGCTTTTTTTTAGGGTAGAGTTTTTGAGGATAGTAAACTTAAATGATGTTGTACGTCCTGATAAATTCTAATTTGATAGCGTTTGTTAGTACTTTGTAAAAGCAAACTATAGTTAACACCTGCCACTACTTGGCGTTCTGCTTTAAGTATTTGAATATTAGCCAATCGCAATTGATTAGCGGCAAACTCTGCTGCATACACTACCTCTTGATCCTGAATTGATACTCTTTGGTAATCCCCCATTAAGGTTGACCCAAGTATTAAGCTTGCATTGCTAAAGAAAGCTTGAGTCGGTAATGGCAGCAGGGTCAAAAATAGTAAAGAGGCCAGTAGCCCTACTGGTGCTATGCGCATACGATCTCCTAAACAACAGATTTATACTGCTTTTGCATAATAGAGTTATTAACCAAGATGGCTAATAACGCCCCAATTAAAATAAAAGTCGGATTTTAAAAAAGAATATTGTGTTAATTAAACACTCAGCTTTACTGCTAAAGTACTGATATTTTGAATAAATAAATTAGCAAATACTAATGTACTTATCCTGAATCTAATTATCAAAATCCCTTAATTAGCCTAATAAAAATCTATTTTAATAGCTTTTATAAGTCGAACTTAAGCTTAATAAGTTCATTTTTTGGCTAAAGAGTCAAAGCTTATTTGGTAAAGAGGTAAGGATTTACAAAATACTTGTAGATTCGTTGTAATTTTTGTTGACCCCTCTCTCGGTTTTAATTATCTTATGTCCATAAGTTACCCTTACGTAAACGTAAATTTAATGTTTACGTAAAGGTAAGCCGCTAAGAGGAGTTCTCATGACAAAGCCGATTGATAAGACGGCTTATCAAGGCGTTATTGCGCCCGATAAGTCTCTTGATACCTTTCCTAAATTATTGTTGGAGCATGCTAATAGGCGCCCTGATAAGGTTGCTATGCGTGAAAAAGATTTAGGTATTTGGCAATCGTGGTCTTGGAGACAAGTACGTGAAGAGGTCACTGCGCTAGCCGATGGGTTAGCGCAGCTTGGCTTACAGCGCGGCGATAAATTAGCCATCATTGGTGACAATCGTCCTCGTCTATATTGGTCAATGGTTGCCGCACAATGCTTAGGCGCTATTCCTGTTCCGCTTTATCAAGATGCTGTCGCAGATGAAATAGCCTTCGTACTTGATAATGCCGATGTCAAAATCGCTATTGTTGAAGACCAAGAGCAAGTTGATAAAATTCTCGAAACCAAAGAACAATGCCCCCAAATCGAATATGTTCTATACGATGACCCACGGGGTATGCAGCATTATCAATTTCCTTTCTTAAAATCGCTTGATGATGTGCAAAGTTCTGGTCAGCAATATAATCAAACCCATCCCGATTTTTTTCAAACCGAAGCCCTTAAAGCGACTGGTGCTGATACCGCCATTATGCTTTACACCTCTGGAACGACAGGCAAACCAAAAGGGGTGGTACTCAGCCACGATAATGTCATTATCACGGCACGCAATGGGATTATCCGTGAGCAGCTAACTCAGGATGAAGAAGTACTGGCGTATCTTCCCATGGCGTGGGTAGGGGACAATTTATTCTCTTATGCTCAATCTTATGTAGCCGGTTTTACTGTCAATTGTCCCGAAAGTGGCGCTACGGTACTAAACGATTTACGTGAGATTGGCCCTACCTACTATTTTGCGCCACCCCGTGTTTACGAAAACATGCTGACGCAAGTCATGATCAGGATGGAAGATGCCAGCAAAATCAAACGCAAACTGTTCCACTACTTTTTGGATCACGCCAAAAAAGTAGGCACTGCTATTTTAAATGGCGAAACAGTCACCAGCAAAGAGGCATGGCTTTACAAATTAGGCAGCTTTTTGGTTTATAACCCACTTAAAGATGTACTGGGTTTAGGTCGTATTAAATTAGCTTACACCGCTGGTGAGGCGATTGGCCCTGAAATTTTCGATTTTTATCGGTCTTTGGGTATCAATATTAAACAACTTTATGGTCAAACTGAGGCGGTAGTCTTTATCTGTGTGCAACCTAATGGTGAAGTGTTCGCAGATACCGTGGGCACCCCCGCGATTGGTGTTGAAGTTAAAATTGATGATAACGGTGAAGTACTTTATCGAGGGCCTGGTGTATTTCAGGAGTACTATAAAAACCCTGAATCTACCGCTAAAACCAAAACACCTGATGGTTGGGTTTACACCGGAGATGCGGGATTCTTTGCTGAAAATGGTCATTTAAAAATCATTGATCGTGCCAAAGATGTCGGCAAACTCAGTGACGGCACTATGTTTGCGCCCAAGTACTTAGAAAATAAACTCAAATTCTTCTCTTATATTAAAGAAGCCGTTGCCTTTGGTGATAAGCGTGACTACAGCACGGCATTCATTAATATTGATTTAGAAGCGGTAGGTAACTGGGCTGAAAAACGCGGCTTGGCTTATGCTGGCTATCAAGATTTAGCAGCTCAGCCTGAAGTCTATGCACTGATCAAAGAATGCGTTGAAAAAGTCAATGAAGATTTAGCCAAAGACCCCCGCTTAGGTCACTCACAAATCAAACGTTTCCTCATTTTACACAAAGAGCTTGATGCCGATGATGGCGAGTTAACCCGTACTCGTAAAGTGCGTCGTAACTTTGTGGCGGAGCGCTATGCTACCTTAATTGATGCGTTGTATTCCGAAGCTAAACAATGCCATATCAAAACCGAAGTGAAATTCGAAGATGGACGCTCAGGTAGTTTGGAGGCGGATGTCATTTTGAGTGATGCCAATACTTTTCCTGCGGTGAATCCCTTACCACCATCGCAAACTGCTTAACAGAATCTTCTAGGAGGTAACCGTGGGCGAACGAGTCTTAGGCGACGTTATTCTCGATATGAAGAATATCTCGTTGTCATTTGGAGTCATGAAAGTACTCAATAATATTAGCTTTAATGTGCGCAAAGGCGAGATACGCTCCATCATTGGCCCGAATGGGGCGGGTAAGAGTTCTATGCTGAATGTGATTAATGGTGTGTACCACCCACAAGAAGGCAGTATTACTTTTAAAGGTCAAGTGCGTAACAAAATGAAAATGCACGAAGCCGCTGCACAAGGTATTGCCCGTACTTTCCAAAATATTGCCTTGTTTAAGGGTATGAGTACTTTAGACAATATTATGACGGGGCGTAATCTTAAGATGAAAGCCTCTTTGTTGGAGCAAGCTTTTTATTGGGGACGTGCCCAAAAAGAAGAAATTGCTCATCGTCATAAAGTAGAAGAAATTATCGATTTTCTTGAAATTCAAGCAATCCGTAAAGTACCTGTTGGGCGTTTGCCTTACGGTTTCCAAAAGCGTGTAGAGCTAGGTCGAGCTTTAGCGGCTGAGCCTGAAGTCTTATTACTCGATGAGCCTATGGCGGGCATGAATCTCGAAGAAAAAGAGGATATGTCACGCTTTATTCTGGATATCAATGACACCTTTGGAACCACTATTGTGTTGATCGAGCATGATATGGGTGTGGTAATGGATCTGTCTGATCGAGTGGTAGTGCTGGATTACGGACGCCAACTAGCCGATGACGTACCCGATGTAGTACGAAATACCCAAAGCGTTATTGATGCCTATCTTGGCGTGTCACATTAAGGAGTCGCCATGCAACGTATAGAACGCACTGTCCTTTATACCATCGGTGGCTCAGCCATATTGATGGTGTTAGTACCTTGGCTTTTGGGCAAAGTGGCTCCTGACCAAGTATTTTTTGAATGGCCTTACTTTTTTGAGGTCGCCATTGGCGGCTTATTATCGGGTGTCATGTACTCCCTCGTGGCACTCGGCTTTGTTTTAATCTTTAAAGCGTCAGGTGTGTTTAACTTTGCCCAAGGGGCAATGGTGCTGTTTGCTGCCCTAACACTAGTAGGACTCATTGATTTAGGTGTACCTGCTTGGGCAGCGATTCTCTTAACGTTAGGAGTAATGGTGCTCTTGGCGATTGCGATTGAGCGAGTAGTGCTCAGTCACTTAGTGAACCAAGAACACATTATTCTGTTTATGGCGACCATTGGGATTGCGTACTTCTTAGATGGTTTTGGACAAACTCTTTGGGGTTCAGATGTTAGACGTTTGGATCTGGGCTTACCTAATCAGCCATTGAAGTTTTTTGACGGGGCTTTAATGGTGAATGAGTTTGATCTGATTGCGGCACTGATTGCGGGAGTGCTGGTGGTCAGTTTGGCGTTATTTTTCCAATACACTCGGATCGGTCGTGCGCTACGCGCGGTAGCAGATGATCATCAAGCAGCGATGAGTGTGGGTATTCCCCTTAAGCATATCTGGGTGATTGTGTGGAGTGTGGCTGGTTTGGTGGCTCTAGTCGCAGGGATTATGTGGGGTAGTAAGTTAGGTGTGCAATTCTCACTGTCCTTGATTGCTCTAAAAGCATTGCCTGTACTGATTATCGGTGGTTTCACCTCAATTCCTGGGGCGATTATCGGTGGTTTGATCATCGGTGCTGGGGAGAATGTTGCTGAAGTCTTTATTGGTCCCTTGCTGGGTGGAGGGATTACGGATTGGTTTGCCTATATGTTGGCATTAGTGTTCTTGGTGTTCCGTCCCCAAGGATTGTTTGGCGAAAAAATCATTGAGCGGGTGTAATTATGATCTATCGTGAAGCAGGTGAGTTTAAAAGCACCTACCAAGCCGACCAAGCTATATTCCCCATTCGTCAAGATCGTTGGTTTATCTTAGCTATCCTAGCCATTGCCTTTATTGCAGTGCCTCTACTAGGCAGTGATTATTGGCTAGGAACGATAATGTTGCCCTTTTTAATCTTAGCGCTTGCCGCCTTAGGGTTAAATGTTTTAACAGGGTATGCTGGATTACTGAGCCTTGGTACAGGCGGTTTTATGGCTACAGGCGCTTTTGCTGCCTACAAGCTCGCTACTATGTTTCCAGGCTTACATATTTTAGCAGTACTCATTATGTCGGGTTTAATCACGGCGGGAGTGGGGATTTTATTTGGTATTCCCTCGCTACGGATTAAGGGCTTTTATCTTGCTGTTGCCACACTAGCCTCTCAGTTTTTCCTGATTTGGATGTTTAATAAGTTTGGTTGGTTTACTAATTACAGCTCTTCAGGGGTTATTAGTGCGCCTCCTATGACCGTGTTTGGCGATGTGTTTGTCACAGGCCCTCAAGCTTCAGCAACAGCCAAGTACTTGTTTGTGCTCAGTATGGTCGTGATTATTGCCCTCATGATTAAGAATCTAGTGCGTTCTAATATGGGACGTGAGTGGATGGCGATTCGTGATATGGATATCGCAGCGGAAATCATTGGTATCAAAATGCTATCTACCAAACTCAAAGCCTTTGCGGTGAGTTCCTTCTTATGTGGTATTGCAGGGGCGTTATGGGCATTCATTTACACAGGATCAGTAGAGCCAGCGGCGTTTGATATTAATCGCTCATTTCAAATCTTATTCATGGTCATTATTGGGGGCTTAGGTTCTATACTAGGTTCATTCTTAGGCGCCGCCTTTATTACCTTATTACCTATATTCTTAAGTAATGCACCGCACTGGTTTGGTATGAATATTCCGGTCGATATGATTTCACATATTGAGAGCATGGTGTTTGGTGCATTGATTATCTTCTTCTTGATTGTTGAACCGCATGGACTGGCGCGTTTATGGCAAATTGCTAAGGAAAAATTACGTTTGTGGCCATTCCCTTACTAATGACTAGCGGAAACCACCTAAGTACTCGATCTACAACTTAACTCAAGTTACAGATTTATTGGAGGAGAGAACATGAAGTTTAATTTTAAAGCGAGCTTATTAGCTGCAACGGTTGCTGTGTCTTGCTTACTGAGTTCAGCGCAGGCGGCTGATGATCAATACATTGGCTCATTAGTCTATCGGACAGGACCTTATGCACCGGGCGGTATCCAATGGGCGGATGGCTTTACGGATTATGTGCAATTACTCAATGAGCGTGACGGCGGTATTAATGGCGTTAAATTAGCCCTAGAAGAATGTGACACTGCCTACAATACCGACAAAGGCTTAGAGTGCTATGAGCGTCTGAAAAAAGGTGGCACAACAGGTATGCCAGCCGTCATGCCTTTATCTACAGGTATTACTTATGCGCTACTGGATCGTGTAGCAGCGGATAAAATCCCCTTAATTACTTCCGGTTACGGTCGTGCTGATGCCGCGGACGGTACGGTATTTCCGTGGGTATTCGTGCCACCTGCTACCTATTGGGGCGGTGCTGACGTAGCAGTACAATACATTGCCAAAGAAATGGGCGGTGTTGATGCGCTAAAAGGTAAGAAAATTGCGTTGGTTTATCATGATTCTGCCTTTGGTAAAGAGCCGATTAAAACGCTGGAAGCATTAGCGGCTAAACACGGGTTTGAGTTGTCATTGCATCCTGTTTCCCCTCCCGGTTTAGAGCAAAAACCCATTTGGATGAAGATCGGTCGTCAAATTAAACCCGACTACGTGATTATGTATGGTTGGGGTGTGATGAATGCGACAGCGATTAAAGAAGCTGCAGCAGTCGATTTCCCACGGGATAAATTTATTGGCATTTGGTGGTCAGGTAATGAGCCTGATGTTATCCCAGCGGGTGATGCTGCGATTGGCTATAAATCCTTACAGTTCAATGGTGTAGGTGCGGGTTATCCTGTGCATGAAGCCATTAAAACTAATCTTTACGCCAAAGGTAAAGGTTCCTCTAAAGTTGAGGGCGATGTAGGGGCTGTGGCTTATAATCGTGGTATGCAAAGTGCTGTAATCCTAACCGAAGCCTTACGTACTGCGATGAAGGAGTACGGTAATAAGCCTATGACAGGTGAGCAAGTACAATGGGCATTAGATCGCTTAGATGTTAATGCTGATCGTATGAAAGAGTTGGGTGCAGAAGGCTTATTTGATCCTATAAAACTGTCTTGCTCTGATCACTTAGGACAAGGCCGTGTCCAAGTAGCACAGTG
>JBDKGX010000024.1:0-29395 GCA_039797965.1 Pseudomonadota bacterium | reverse complement strand
CATTTTTGCACCTGCTTCGAGGTGTTTGTCATAAAAAGGCGTGCGTTGCATTGCAATCTCCCAAAGCCAAAAAACAAAAGGGGCGGCAAGTACTGTTTTATGAAGTACTTGCCGCCCCTCTGTCCTGATACCTGAGAGATTCCTGTAAATTTACAGTTACTACCCTTCGGTGAGTGCGGTTGCACTGCTCTCCAGAGTTAACTTACACGCTTTAGATACAAAACGTGATTAGCAAACAGTCCTTTTACCTGAGCGTTTCCGGGCGGAAATTGCGCCTTCGGTGCTCTCTTTTAAGAGAGTCTCTTCTGCTTGCCTACTGTTAAGCGCTGGAGTATAGCGGATTGATCAAATGAACAGAAGGCTATTGAGCTACCTTACTTTCTTCTAATGCCTCAAACATTTCTTGTGCAGGGCGGAAACCTGCAATCATAACCCCATCTTGAGTCACAATGGCAGGTGTACCATTCACCCCTACTTTTTGACCTAAAGCATAATGATCCGCTACAGGATTGGTACAGTCTTTGGGGTCAATGGTTTTGCCATCCATTAACTCGACAATCGCTTTTTGGCTATCGGTACTGCACCATGCTGAAACCATTTCTTTATAAGGGCCAGAACCCACACCTGCACGCGGATAAGCGTAGTAATGTACTGTTACACCCATCTCATTCAGTTTGGGTACTTCATGATGTAGTTTTACACAATAGGGGCATGAAACATCCGTGAATACAGACATCACGTGCTTTTCTTCACCTTTGGCTTTAAAAGTAATGGTTTTGCTAGCGTCTGCTTTATCCATAATGGCTTTGCGACCGGAGGCACGTGCATGTTCTGATAAGTTAGAACGAGTTTGAGTGTCGATTAGATCACCGCTAAACACATAGCGACCATCTGCATTGGTATACAGTAACTCCATACCAAAACTGACTGCGTAAACCCCAGTAATTTGGCTAGGTTTAATACTATCAGGTGCTGAACCAAACAAAGGCTTGAGCTTTTCCGTAATTTGTTTAGCTGTATCGGCTGAAATAGTAGGATCTACTTGAGTTTTAACTTCTTCAGCTTTGGCTTCTGAAGCTTCAGAGGATACCTCTGCTTTGGCTTCAGTTGCTTTAGGTACTTCAGCAACTGGGGCGGCAGCGGGTGCAGTTGTCGGTTTGTCCTCAGCCCATGCTTGTGTTGCCAGTGCAGCACTTAATAGAGCTGCTAACACTAAATGTTTTGACATAATAATCGTAAATTCCAGACAAATTTAAATAAATTTTGTAAGCATATTGTTATAAGTTGGCATTTTTATGCGCTACTTACCATAACATGCTTACTAGTTTGAGTACATTAATTACCCACGCGGGTGATGTTTACGATGTAGCTCTTGTAAACGACTTTGTGCCACATGAGTATAAATCTGCGTAGTCGACAAATCGCTATGACCTAAGAGTAGTTGTACCACTCGCAAGTTCGCGCCATGATTTAATAAATGAGTAGCAAAGGCATGACGTAACGTATGAGGAGAAATATCTTTATGAATATTGGCAGTGGCGGCATAGCGTTTAATTGCATACCAAAAAGCCTGCCGTGTCATGCCTGCCCCACGACTAGTAATAAACATTTGCTCGCAAAAACCCTTACCTTGCATAAGTTCCTCACGAGCTTCACGCAAATACTGAACTAGCCACTGCATCGCCTCCTCTCCCATAGGTACTAGACGCTCTTTACGTCCTTTACCAATAATACGAACGACTCCTTGTTCGAGAGAGATTTCATCCTGACGAATAGTAACTAACTCAGAAACTCGTAAACCCGTGGCGTAAAGTAACTCCAACATAGCTCGATCCCGAATACCCAACGGATGGGTAATATCAGGTACTCGCAATAATTTTTCCACCTCAATTTCGGTCAATGTACCAGGCAGTACTCGACCTTGGCGAGGTGATTCAATTAAAGCAGTAGGGTCTGCGTCAATAAGATTAAGATGTAATAAATAACGGTAAAAACGTCTTAAGCTAGATAATAAACGCGCATTACTGGATGCTTTCGCACCTTGATGTACTTTAAAGCTTAAAAACTCTAACAAATCCTCGCGTTGTGCACTTTCTAAGCTTTTGCTTTGGTCATTGAGCCAAGCACATAAACTACGTAAATCCCGTTCATACGCCTCCAGCGTATTACGACTCACACCACGTTCAGCCCAAATACTATCAAGGAATTGATCGATTCGTATTTGTTGTTGGCACTGTGGCTTGATCTTTGGAAAATTTAGCGGTGTATCCATACAGAGTTATCTCAAGAATCAATCCACGCCCATAGTACATTATCTACAATTTTAATGGGTAGTGATGTCAAGAACTTTCCTACACATGGCCCAGAAAGACAGATACCCGAATTAGGGTCAAATAGCGCCAAATGCATCGCACAAACGATAAATTCGCTATTTTTATCTAAAAATTGATGGGAATTCCAATTTAGTGGCAAATATTGATGGGGACATGAGTTTTTATAGGCAACCCATTGACCTTGGGAATTTTTTACTAAAAAACCCTCAATCACCTTACCGTCTTGTATAATTTCAAAACCATAACTCTGATAAGCCCCCAAGTCATCAGAAGTATTGATGCGATGCCACATAGATCACTCCCACACGAAAGCTTAATTTGTGCTCAGCTTAACGCAACAAGACACTATAATTAAGCTCCGCTCTATGACAATTAGAAGCATAATTTAATATTGCCCTAGTCTATTATTGAAGAGTTTTAGGCTGATAGTGAGTATCTGAAATGATAGTTACACCAGAATTAGGTAGAGGTTGCTCTTGAGGAATTAAAATAAGTAGTAAAAATAGACCAATTAAGCCTAATAAAAACCACCAGACTTTTTCAACGGAGGGCATAGCGATGTCCTTTATTATGTTTTATGAATCAGGGGCTCAAGTACTCGTTACAAGGGGTTGGTGAGTATTAAAAATTAGTGAGTATTAAAAAATTTAGTTAAATAACGTTGCATAAACAATAACTATACTTACTAACGGTAGGCTAATGGTCAAAAATGGTTCCCCATAGAACGTCTTATAATTTTCTTGAGCTTGTAACGGCAACCTTTTTCCAACCTACCCTGCCTATACTGAAAGCTCCAATACATACAGAGAGGAGTTCCCACCATGAAAAAGTCTATGCAATGGTCAAAACCAAGCTTTACTGAAATGCGTTATGGCTTTGAAATCAATCTATACATCATGAATCGCTAAGCCTTGTTTATTCTGGTCTTAGGCTCTGCTGCGGGCGGTGGTTTCCCGCAGTGGAATTGTAATTGTCCGATGTGTACTGGTGTACGTCACGGCACTATTCAAGCTCAACCTCGTACCCAATCTTCTATTGCGGTGTCCTTAGATAAGGTAAATTGGCTACTCATTAATGCCTCACCCGATATTCGTACTCAACTCAATACCTTGCATCACTATTTGCAGCCAGAACGAGCATTACGTGATACGGGTATTCATGCGGTACTGTTAGCCGATAGCCAAATTGACCATACCACTGGACTCTTGATTCTGCGTGAGAGCAAACAACCTTTAGACTTGTACTGTACGGATAGCGTCTATGAGGACTTAACCACAGGCTTTCCAGTATTGACTATGTTGGAGCATTACTGCGGCGTTAATCGCCACACTCTGCCGCTTAATAATGAGTACTTTAGCGTTAAAGGGTTTGAGAGCTTACGGATTACTGCCGTAGCATTAAGTAGTAAAGCCCCTCCCTACTCTCCGCACCGTAATAACCCTAACCAAGGTGATAATATTGGTTTTTGGTTTGAGGATTTAAGTACGGGCGGCAAATTATTTTATGCGCCAGGTCTAGGGCTGATTGAAGAGCATTTGCACCCTTACTTTGCTAATGCCAGTTGTGTGCTAGTCGATGGTACTTGCTGGACAGATGACGAAATGTCGCTCCGTAAAGTAGGGACTAAAATGGCACGAGAGATGGGACATCTTCCCCAATCAGGTAAAGGGGGAATGATCGAGTACTTAGAACCCTTTACTCAGCCTCGCAAGATTTTAATTCACATTAATAACACCAACCCCATTTTGGATGACAACTCCAGCGAACGCGCCACACTCACTGAAGCGGGTATAGAAGTAGCGTTTGATGGTTTACTAGTGGAGCTTTAAAGCATGACCCCATGGACTCCAGCCGAATTTGAACAGCAATTACGCTCTTTAGGTAAGTACTATCATATTCATCATCCTTTTCAGCAAATGATGTATGAAGGCAAACTCACCTCTGAACAACTCAAAGGCTGGGTGGCTAATCGCTTTTACTATCAAGTCACCATTCCACGTAAAGATGCGGCTTTGCTCATGAATTGCCCTGACCGTGACATTCGTCGGGTATGGATTCAACGTATTCTTGATCATGATGGCGGACCTGCGGCAGGGCATATTTCTGATGGTGGGATTGAAGCATGGCTACAACTCGGTGAAGCTTGTGGCGTACCCCGTGATGAACTCTGGGATCAATGTCATGTATTGCCCGGAGTACGCTTTGCAGTTGAGGCCTATTTAAACTTTGTCCATCATGCTTCTTGGCAAGAGGGTGTGTGTTCATCTTTAACAGAATTGTTTGCCCCCACGGCTCACAAACAGCGTTTGAAAAGTTGGCCTGATCATTACCCTTGGGTTAAGCAAGAAGGCTTACAGTACTTTCGTAATCGTCTGACCGAAGCACATCGAGACGTTGATCACGGTCTAGCGCTCACCCTCGCTCATTTCACTACGGCTGAACAACAACGACGCGCCCTACAGATTGTTAAGTTTAAACTAGATGTGCTGTGGACGATGTTGGATGCGATGTATCTTGCTTATATCCAACACATGCCACCCTACTTTAATGTGGCGGAGGATTAAGATGACTACAGAACTCAAACCTCAATTAGCACTAGGCTACCGTCTACAGTGGGAACCGATTCAAGAAAATCACGTACTCCTTTATCCAGAAGGCATGGTTAAGCTCAATGACAGTGCCTCAGCCATTTTGGCTAAATGCACGGGTGAGTACTCACTAGCCGAAATAGCCACTCAACTAGAAACCGAATACGAAACTGAGGAATTATTAAACGATGTAACGGCTTTAGTTACTGAAGCGATTGAGCGAGGTTGGGTACGCTATGTCTAAAATTCCGCCCCCTTTATGGCTACTAGCCGAAGTTACTCACTCGTGCCCACTCCAATGTCCCTACTGTAGCAACCCCTTAGACCTAGTGCCGAAAAAAGATGAACTGGACACCGAGGGATGGCTAAAAGTACTCCATGAAGCCCGCCAAATCGGTGCAGCACAATTAGGGTTTTCGGGGGGCGAACCTTTAGTTCGTAAAGATTTAGAAATCCTTATTGGTGAAGCCAGACGCTTAGGTTATTACTCTAATTTGATTACTTCTGGCATAGGTATGGATGAGGAGCGAGTTGCGCAATTTCGTGAGCTTGGACTGGATCACATTCAAGTCAGCTTTCAAGCCGATGATACGGTGTTAAATGATTATTTGGCGGGTACTAGTTCGTTTGAACATAAATTGGCAATGGCACGAGCTGTAAAAGCTCATGGCTATCCTATGGTGTTGTGCTTTGTGATTCATCGCCAAAATATTGGTCGTGTCCGACAAATGCTGGATTTAGCAGCTGAATTACAAGCTGATTATGTAGAATTAGCAACCGCTCAATATGAAGGCTGGGCGCTAGTTAATCGCGATCACCTATTACCCTCTAAAGCCCAAGTCCAAGAAGCTGAACGCATTGCCCACGAATATCAAGAAAAACTCAAGGGCAAAATGCGGATTTATTATGTAGTCCCTGACTATTATGAAAATCGCCCCAAAGCTTGTGTAGGGGGCTGGGGTCGGGTGTTTTTAGCGGTAGCACCCGATGGTTTAGCATTGCCCTGCCATTCAGCCCGTAGCCTACCGAATTTAGAGTTACCTAATGTGCGTGACCATTCCATTGAATGGATTTGGTATCAATCACAAGGTTTTAATTTCTTTCGAGGTGAAAACTGGATGAAAGAACCTTGTAAGACTTGTGACGAGCGCGAAAAAGACTTTGGTGGCTGCCATTGTCAGGCCTTTAAATTGTTGGGTGATGCCACTCAAGCCGACCCGACCTGTGCTAAGTCACCGCACCATCATTTGATTACTCAAGCGATTAATACTGACTACTTAGTACAAACGCCGAGTAAACCGATTGTATTTCGGCAACGACGTGCCTTACTTAATACTTAAATCAGCCGTACTTTACGATTAATTAATCTCTAAGTACTGGCTTTACCATGCAGTCAAATACTACTGCTGCATTAGCTGTGTAATTTGCAAACTATTAGGGTGATGAATAACCCCTTTTTCGGTCACTATAACATCGATCAGTTCAGCAGGAGTGACATCAAAAGCAGGATTCCACGCATCGGCATTGGGAGCCGCAATGCGTTGGTTACCGACGCTAAGTACTTCATCAATCGAGCGTTCCTCAATAGGGATTTCAGCTCCTGTACGAGTTGCCAGATCAATAGTACTGGTAGGCGCTACTACCATAAATTTGACACCATGATAACGCGCATTTACCGCTAAACTATAAGTACCTATCTTATTCGCCACATCACCATTAGCAGCAATACGATCAGCGCCTACAATTACCCAGCCAATACGCTTAGTTTTCATTAATGATGCCATGGCGCTATCAGGTACTAACTTGTAGGGAATATGATCTTTACCTAACTCCCATGCGGTCAGTCGCGAGCCTTGCCACCACGGACGGGTTTCACCTGCATAGATATGCTCAAATTTATTTTCAGCAAATGCACTGCGAATAACCCCTAAAGCTGTACCGTAGCCACCTGTAGCTAAAGAGCCTGTATTACAGTGTGTAATTAAACCATGCACAGGATTAATCAGTTGCGCTCCCAACTGCCCCATTTGGTAGTTAGCTGCTATGTCTTGGCTATGAATGGTTTTAGCTAATTCTAAGAGAGTAGGAATAGGATCCCCCTCAATTCCCTCTAACGCATTACACATACGTTGTAGCGCCCAATGTAAATTGACGGCCGTTGGGCGAGCATTAGCGAGTACGTCTTTCTCAACTTCCAAACGATTACGCCAATCATTAGGGTATTGTTTATAACTTTTACGTGCGGCTAAGACCATAGCATAGGCAGCGGCAATACCGATGGCAGGTGCTCCACGTACCACCATATTACGAATGGCTTCTGCGACGTCCTCAGCATTATAAAATTCGATATATTGTTCGTTTTGCGGTAGCTTGCGTTGATCGAGTAGGATGAGATGGTCATTCTTCCACTCTACGGCACGAATGGAATCATGTTGGTTCTTAGCATTATTCAACATAACATTACTACCTTTACAGTGGCATGACTGTGGACGACACACAAATGAACATAGACTTATTAATTTTAGCGCAGTGGGTTATAACCGCTGATCATCATAACAAAATTTTTTCCCAGCACGCTGTGGCAGTGGATAAAGGGAATATTATAGCTATCCTGCCACATAATGATGCGCTGCGCCAATATAAAGCCACTCAACTCATTAACCTTCCTGAACATGCCATTTGCCCCGGTTTTATCAATGCCCACACTCACTCAGCTATGGCATTACTCAAAGGCTTAGCCGATGATCTACCCTTAATGGAATGGTTACAAAATCACATTTGGCCCATTGAAGCACAATTGGCGCGCGAAGCTTTTGTTTATCAAGGCACGCAACTAGCGATTGCAGAAATGATTCGTTCGGGTACTACATGCTTCAACGATATGTATTTTTTCACTAAATCTACCTATGAAGCCGTACATGAGAGTGGGATTCGAGCCAATTTAGGGCTGATTTTAATTGATTTTCCCACTGCTTATGCGCCCAACCTAGAGGGTTATTTGCAGCATGCCCATGAACTGATGCAGATTATTGAGCCTCATCCACTCATTACAGCCTCTATTGCTCCCCACGCACCTTATACCGTATCAGATGATTCGCTCAAAGCACTCCATCAAGTAGCCACGCAATACGGGCTACGTACCCATATGCATATTCACGAAACTGCTATTGAAGTCCAACAAGCCATAGAGCAAACAGGGACTCGACCTTTAGAGCGCTTAAATCAATTAGGTTTAATTGATGAGTACTTAATGGCAGTACACATGACGCAATTGACTGAATCTGAGATTGCACTATTAGCAGAACGCCACGCTCATGTCATTCACTGCCCCGAATCTAATTTAAAATTAGCCAGTGGCTTTTGCCCTGTACAAGCCTTATTAACAGCCGGCATCAACGTAGCACTGGGTACCGATAGTAATGCCAGCAATAATGACTTAGATATGTTGGGAGAAATGCACACCGCTGCATTGCTTGCTAAAATGGTAGCTCATGATGCTAGTGCAGTACCTGCCCATCAGGCTTTAAAAATGGCGACGATTAATGGTGCAAAAGCTTTGGGATTACAGGATACAATTGGCTCACTAGAAATCGGCAAGCAAGCCGACATGATTGCTATTAATTTGGGCGAATTAGAGTCCAAACCCCTCTATGACCCTATTTCCCATCTAGTATATTGCACAAATCGTCACCAAGTTACCCATAATTGGGTAGCTGGTAAAGCTTTAATGCTCAATAGACAACTAATGACTTTAGACGAACCTACCTTGCATCGAAATGCTGAGCATTGGCAAACTCTAATTGCAAAACGAGATCACTTATGAGTACAGCAACTGTCAATGTGGATTTAAGTGAAATCCGCAAATTTGAAGAAATCGCCCATCGTTGGTGGGATCAGGAAAGCGAATTTAAGCCGCTACATGAAATCAATCCTTTAAGGCTTAACTATATTGATGAACGAGCCTCATTAAAAGGTAAAACCGTAGTTGATATAGGTTGCGGGGGCGGTATTTTAGCGGAGAGTATGGCTAGACGAGGCGCTACGGTAACAGGTATTGATTTAGGTGAAACGCCTTTATCAGTAGCACGTTTACATGCTTTGGATAGTGGTGTTCAAGTCAATTATCGCAAAATCAGCGCCGAAGACTTAGCTACTGAAATGCCAGAGCAATTTGATGTAGTAACCTGCATGGAAATGTTGGAGCATGTGCCTGATCCTAGTTCAGTGATTAAAGCCTGTGCTAGCTTAGTAAAACCAGGTGGCCAAGTATTTTTCTCAACCATTAACCGTAATGCTAAAGCATTTTTACTTGCTATTGTGGGCGCAGAATATATTTTAAATATGTTACCCCGTGGCACACATGAGTACGCCAAGTTTATCCGTCCATCCGAGCTTGAAGCGTGGGCTTATGAAGCTGGTTTAGACTTACAACACACCAGCGGCATGACCTACAACCCCTTATTTCAAAGTTATCGTCTGGGTCGTGATATTGACATCAACTATATAATGTACTTCAAGAAGGAAGATTAATTTCATGGTAAGCGTTCGCCGTCTTGCTCCCCTTATGTTAGTTGCAGCTCTGTCGACTGGATGCGCTGTACAATATGACGGAGTTAGTATGACCCCCGGCTCAAGCCGCCCGCAGGTAAATTCATTATCTCCTGATTTGCAAAAAAACATTAGCGAGCTGCAAGTTGCTTTACAGTCAATGGACTCTAGTATTAGCCCTCGTGAAGCAGCCGATGTAGCTTATGATGCCTACATTTATCCACGTTATTTAGCGAATGAGTGGGGCTTAACTTGGCCTCCTCTATATCACAATGTATTACGCAACTCTAAAAAGCGCCCAGCCGGCTTGTGTACGGATTGGACTCAAGCTATGCGTACCCACATGTATAAAAAGAAACTTAAAACCTTCGATTTATGGTGGGGTGTTGCCTACAAAGGTAACGCATGGCGCGAGCATAGTACTTTAGTAATGACTGCTAAAGGCAAACCTTTTGATTCCGGTATTTTATTAGACCCTTGGCGTAATTCTGGTGAATTATTCTGGAGTCGAGTGCCTCAGGATGATGATTATCCTTGGAAAGTATTCCAAACGCCTGATATGGCACGCTGACTACTCTCCAAAAACGGCAGTTCTGAGACTGCCGTTTTTTTTAATGGCTCTTACTATATTTACTCTATTTTTGTGAAGGGTAAAAAGTCACAAGATCACAGTGAATGAATCACAGAGCCGTTCCCATTAATCCCGCACACTACACTTACTGAAACAACAAAACTGACATAACGGCTACCCGCCATCCCATTAAGCGATATTGAGGATTACATCATGAAATTATCTACTGTTTTATCTTCTACTTTAGCAGCACTGACTTTAACTTTAGCCGCGACTACTTCAGCTCATGCCGCCGCAGTGACTTTAGGCGACCCTAGCTATGGTGGTAGTGGTTGTCCAGCCGGTTCTGCCTCTGCTAGCCTTAGCCCTGATGGTACCGCTTTAAGTATTTTATTTGATTCTTTCTCAGTAGAAGCGGGTGGCCCCAATGCCAACGTGTCTCGTAAAAGCTGCAACATTTCTATCCCTGTTAAAGTACCTAATGGTTTTAGTGTATCGTTGATTGATGCGGATTATCGTGGCTTCGTAGATGTACCTAAAGGCAGCTCTGCTCGTTTAGATACAGAGTACTTTTTCGCAGGCTCTCAAGGCCCGAAATTCTCTAGTACTTTCACCGGTCCTTTTAGTAACTCTTACACCAAAAGCCATCAATTAGCCGCTTCTAGCAATATTTGGTCAGCGTGTGGTGCTTCTGTGAATTTACGGGTTAACAGTGGCATGATGGTTCGTGCCGGTCGTGGCGCAGAAGCCTTAGCGTCTGTTGATTCTGCTGACTTTAAATCTGGCGTAGTTTATCACGTACAATATCGTCCTTGCCGTTAAGTACTGAACTAGCCTTTCAAGAATAAAAAAACTCTAATAGGATTTAACCCATCACTTTCTAGTGGTGGGTTTTTTATTTTTGTCATTGCAAAAAGTACTTTTTAAAAAGTGTTAAAAAGTCACAAACTCAAAGTAACTGTGTCACAGAGTAAAGACCTATACTATTGCAAACTAACCCTAATGAAACAGCACCGACTAAGTACGCTAAAGTACTTAACTTAAATATACATAAGAGGACACTTACATGAAAATCACCACTGTACTTTCTTCTGCTTTAGCAGCACTCACTTTAACTTTAGCCGCGACCACTTCAGCTCAAGCCGCTGCAGTAACTTTAGGTCAACCTAGTTATGGTGGTAGTGGTTGTCCAGCCGGTTCTGCCTCTGCTAGCCTTAGCCCTGATGGTACCGCTTTAAGTATTTTATTTGACTCTTTCTCAGTAGAAGCGGGTGGTCCTAATGCTAATGTGGCTCGCAAAAGCTGTAATATCTCCATCCCTGTTAAAGTACCTAATGGTTTTAGCGTATCGTTAATTGATGCGGATTATCGTGGGTTTGTGGATGCGCCTAAGGGTAGTATGGCTCGTTTAGATACAGAGTACTTCTTTGCGGGTTCTCAAGGCCCAAAATTCTCTAGTACTTTTACAGGCCCCTTCAGTAACTCTTATACCAAAAGCCATCGTTTAGCAGCCACTAGCAATATTTGGTCAGCGTGCGGTGCATCTGTAAACTTACGTGTCAATAGCGGCATGATGGTTAAAGCAGGTCGTGGGGCTGAAGCCTTAGCGTCTGTTGATTCTGCGGATTTCAAATCGGGTGTGGTTTATCACTTACAATACCGCGCTTGCCGTTAATTAAGGTATTCATGTAGTACTTTAAAAAGCGAATAACTTTAAACCCATCACTGTTTCAAGTGGTGGGTTTTTTACTTTGGTGAGGTTAAAAAATCACATGACTAAAGTAATTACATCACAAATTTTGTAGCCATTATTCAATAGAATACAAGTAACGCATAAAGCTGAAACTTTGTAATTAAAAAACACTCTGGGCAAAGGGGTAGCCCATTTGTACTCAGTACAAATGGGCATTTTTCTGGCTAGAACTAAGCTTTTATATCAAAACGATCTAACTGCATAACCTTAGACCAGGCTGCCACAAAATCTTGTACGAACTTTTCTTGTGCATCCGTACTCGCATAGACTTCAGTAATGGCACGTAATTGCGAATTAGAGCCAAAAATCAAATCTACTCGTGACGCTGTCCATTTTAGTGCCCCTGTTTTGCGATCGTGCCCCTCAAAAACATTGGCATCACTGGTAGCTTTCCACTCAGTACTCATATCCAATAGATTCACACAGTAATCATTACTCAGTACTTCGGGACGCTCCGTCAATACACCTTGAGGGGCTTGTTGCACATTAGCATTCAATACACGCATACCTGCAACTAATACCGTCATTTCGGGAGCTGTTAAGGTTAATAGCTGCGCTTTATCAATCAATAACTCCTCTGCATTGACACTGTATTGTCCTTTGAGGTAATTGCGAAAACCATCAGCAATTGGCTCTAATACTGCAAAAGACTCTACATCGGTTTGCTCTTGGGTCGCATCCATACGCCCTGCTACAAACGGAACAGTAATAGGATGTCCCGCTGCTTGCGCCGCTTTTTCAATGGCGGCACAACCACCTAATACAATTAAATCTGCCAAAGACACTTTTTTGCTGGTCGTTTGCTGTTGATTGAAATCCTGTTGAATACCAGCTAGTACTTTAAGTACTTGAGCTAATTGTGTGGGTTGATTGACTGCCCAATCTTTTTGAGGCGCTAAACGAATACGCGCACCATTAGCCCCACCCCGTTTATCAGAACCTCGGAAAGTAGCCGCTGATGCCCAAGCTGTTTGTACTAGGGTCGCAATAGATAAACCTGAGGTCAGTAAAGTTTGTTTAAGGGCTGCTATGTCACTGTCATTAATCAGCTCGTGATCTACGGTAGGAATCGGATCCTGCCAAATTAACGCCTCTTTAGGGACTTCAATCCCTAGATACCGTGAACGTGGCCCCATGTCACGATGAGTCAACTTAAACCAAGCACGAGCAAATGCATCAGCAAACTCATCTGGATTAGCATGGAAATGCCGAGAGATTGGCTCATATAAGGGGTCAAAACGTAACGCTAAATCAGCAGTGGTCATCATCGGACGATGCTTCTTAGTCGGGTCATGAGCATCTGGTACTAATTGATCTTCTGGCACATCTTTAGCTAACCATTGCCATGCACCTGCTGGACTTTTTACCAGCTCCCATTCATAACCAAACAAAGTATCAAAGTAACTATTGTCCCATTGAATAGGAGTAGGCGTCCAAGCGCCTTCAATGCCACTGCCAATAGTGTCAGCCCCTTTACCTGTGCCAAAACTATTTTTCCAACCTAAACCTTGCTCCTCTATGCTAGCCGCCTCAGGCTCTCTACCCACATAGGAAGCACTGGCAGCTCCATGACTTTTGCCAAACGTATGACCTCCAGCCGTTAAGGCAACCGTTTCTGCATCATCCATTGCCATACGCGCAAAAGTTTCGCGAATATCTTTACCCGCTGCGACAGGATCTGGATTCGCATTAGGCCCTTCAGGATTAACATAAATTAAACCCATTTGCACAGCCGCTAAAGGATTATCCAATTCTCGTTCACCGGAATAGCGCTTATCTCCTAACCATTCGGTTTCACTTCCCCAATAAATATCCTCTTCTGGCTCCCAAATATCCTCACGTCCTCCTGCGAAACCGAAGGTTTTAAAGCCCATAGATTCTAAAGCGCAGTTTCCGGTCAAAATCATTAAATCTGCCCATGAGATTTTATTGCCGTATTTTTGTTTAATAGGCCACAGCAAACGACGGGCTTTATCTAAATTGACATTATCAGGCCAACTATTTAAAGGCGCAAAGCGTTGGGTTCCTGTAGAAGCCCCCCCGCGTCCATCGCCCGTACGATAAGTACCTGCACTATGCCAAGCCATGCGAATAAAAAACGGACCATAATGCCCATAATCCGCAGGCCACCAGTCTTGTGAATCCGTCATCAACGCATATAAATCTTGTTTAATAGCATCTAAGTCTAATTTTTTAAATTCCTCGGCATAGTTAAATGCCGGACTCATAGGGTTTGATTTAGCAGAATGTTGATGAAGAATATTGAGCTTGAGTTGATTAGGCCACCAATCCTTATTGGAAGTACCGCGCCCCATTTTATTTACAGTCGGTTGGGCATGATGCATAACCGGACATTTACCTTCATTGGTCATGTTATAAGCTCCTCAATAATAGTTAATTGTTTTACTAGCTAGAGGCTTATAGTTTTAACGCTTTTTTAAAAACCTATCCAATGGATAGTTTGGCATATATCGATAGATTTAGAGCTTAACACTCAATGAAAAATTGAAAAGTGTAGAGATAAATGCGCCGCTTTATCTCTACAAATTTGATTAACTCTTAGGCAATATTATCTGGCACACAAGGCAAACCTGATAATGCCATGCCTAATTCTGCTTCATCATACGGCTGATCCACCAGCTTACCCGCAAAGTAGTCGCTATACGCTGCCATATCAAAATGACCGTGACCACTTAATAAGAAAACAATCGTTTCACTCTTACCTTCACGCTTACAACGTAGCGCTTCCTCGATGGCTCCCTTTACCGCATGAGTCGATTCAGGCGCGGGTACAATGCCTTCTGCCCGTGCAAAGGTAACTCCTGCCTCAAAGCAAGATGTTTGGTGATAAGCCGTCGCTTCAATTAAGCCCAACTCTTTAACATGAGACACTAAAGAAGCCATACCGTGATAACGTAAACCACCCGCATGGAATCCCGGTGGCGTAAAGGTTGAACCCAAAGTATGCATTTTAGTCAGTGGCGTTAAATGCGCGGTATCACCAAAATCATAGGCATACTGTCCCTTAGTCAATGACGGACAAGACGCAGGCTCTACCGCTACAATCCGACGTTGGCGCCCACCACGTAATTGCTCACCTAAAAACGGAAACGCAATCCCCGCAAAATTAGAGCCGCCGCCTGTACAGCCAATAATCACATCAGGATCATCGCCTGCCATTGCCATTTGCTGTTGGGTTTCCAAACCTATAATGGTTTGATGCAATAACACGTGATTCAATACTGAGCCTAACGCATATTTAGTGTCATCACGTTGCGCAGCCAGCTCCACCGCTTCAGAAATCGCAATCCCTAAACTACCTGGATGATTAGGATTTTTAGCTAAAATGGCTCGACCCGATTCGGTCAGATTAGAAGGAGAAGCCACACAGGTCGCGCCATACGTTTCCATCACGGCACGGCGATAGGGTTTTTGGTCGTAAGAAATGCGAACTTGAAAGACCTGTACTTCTAAACCAAACAGCGCTCCCGCATACGACAAGGAAGTCCCCCACTGCCCTGCTCCTGTTTCCGTAGTTAAACGTTTTACCCCTTCGATTTTATTATAAAAGGCTTGCGGAATAGCGGTGTTGGGCTTGTGGCTACCGGCTGGGCTAACGCCCTCATATTTGTAATAAATCTTAGCAGGGGTATCGAGCACTTTTTCTAAATTACGCGCGCGATACAAAGGGCTAGGTCGCCATTGCCTGAGTACTTGGCGTACCTCAGCAGGAATTTCAATATAACGCTCAGTACTCACCTCTTGTTGAATCACCGCCATGGGGAATAAAGGCGCTAAATCACTGCCAGTAATCGGTTGCAAAGTGCCCGGATGCAAAACAGGCGGCAAAGGCACGGGTAAATCAGCTGCAATATTGTACCAATCCTTAGGCATATCGGATTCATTTAATAAGTACTTAATTTGGTCACTCATTCACGCAATTCTCACACTTTTAAACAGGAATTTGAGCTTAAATCACTACACGAGCGATGTATAGAGAGACCGTATAGAGACAGCCAGTACTTGACGCTATACTGTGCATCCTTTAACCATCTTCTCATCAGAGGCACCCGCGTGAGTTTGACAGCATTAGAATGGCTATCATTGGCTTGGTTTTTATTTTGCTGGATAGGTTATACCCATTATTCAGGGCTGCAATCGGAACATGGACAGCGCCTGCAAGATGCTTTACAGCTCCATATTAAACGTTGGATTCTGCAAATTGAACAGCGTGACAATCGCATGGTGGATACCGCTATCGTTACCAATATTGAGCGCAATGCCACCTTTATGGCATCGAGTACTTTGCTGATTATTGCGGGTTTAGTCACCGCGATTGGCGCTATGGAAAAAGCACTAGCCTTATTTACTCAATTGCCCTTTGTACGCTTTAACCCTCAAACATGGGAAATCGGTCTAATCCTTATGACCTTAGCCTTTGCTTATGCTTTTTTTACCTTTACATGGTGCATTCGCCAGTGGGGGTTTGCCTCTATTTTAATTGGTAGCCTCCCCCCACTCACTCAAACACCGGATAAAGACTTAGGCAATGCCTTAGCACGTATTATCAGTTTGGCGGTTTATCATTTTAATATGGGTTTGCGTACCTACTACTTTAGCCTTGCTTTATTGGTTTGGTTTATTCACCCCGTTGCTTTTATGATCACTACTACTTGGGTGGTTGCTGTGTTATATCGACGTGAATTTCACTCTAAAACGCTTAAAGCATTGGCATCAGGCTTATGAAAACGCTCAATATTTTAGGGGCAGGACGGGTAGGACAAACCCTAGGGTATTTATGGAGCCAGTCTCAAATACTGACCGTGCAAGCGCTGGCTAATCGCACTGAGCAAAGTACTCAGCAGGCTCAAACCTTTATAGGCACAGGTCAATGCTTTACCCTCGATCAAATCGCGCAAATGCCAAAAGCAGATTTGTGGTTAATCGCTTGCCCTGATGATCAACTCAGTACTTATAGCCAGTACTTAGCCAATACTCACTCTTTAGCGGATGTTATCGTTTTTCATTGTAGTGGCGCTTTAACTGCTTCTGAAGTACTAAGTACGGCTAAAACTCAAGGTGCAAACATTGCTAGTATTCACCCGATCAAAAGTTTTGCTCAGCCCTCCTTAGCCATACAAACCTTTGCAGGTACTTATTGTGGTATGGAAGGTGATGATATAGCTCTACCCGTACTCGCCCCCGTATTTGAAGCATTAGGGGCAAAAACCTTCACTATCAAAGCCGAAGCTAAAACCTTGTACCACGCTGCTAGTGTGATTGCGTGTAACTACTTAGTAGCATTACAAGAATTAGCGCTACAAACTTATGCTCAAGCAGGTGTGGAGCGTTCACAGGCTTTGGCAATTTTAAACCCCATTGTCACCACCACGGTTCAGGGCATCTTCCAACTAGATACCACACAAGCTTTAACCGGCCCTATTGCTAGAGGTGATGTTCAAGTAGTTGAAAAACAAATTAAAGCGTTGGAAGATTGGAACTCAAACTATGCCAAACTTTATCAAGGCTTGGGGCAAATCGCTTTACAGCTCGCTCAAAATAAAGGCAATTTAGAACCTTCGCAGCTCAAAGTACTCGAACAGGCATTGGGTAATTAAGGAAGTATTATGGCAACGGGTGATTTTAAACTGGGCAAAGCCACCATTAAACGAGGTGAGCGGGGCTATGTGGAGCTACCGATTACGAGTCTTTACACACACACGCCACTGTCGATGCCTGTTTATGTCATTCATGGGCGCTATGATGGCCCTGTTATTTTCGTTAGTGCTGCGATTCATGGGGACGAAATTAATGGGGTAGAAATTATCCGTCGGCTGATTCGTTGTCGCTGTTTACGCTCGGTACACGGTACGATTTTATTAATTCCGGTCGTCAATATGTTGGGCTTTTTAGGTAAATCGCGTTACTTACCGGATCGTCGTGATCTTAATCGTTGTTTTCCCGGCTCAGAACATGGCTCGCTAGGCTCACAATTAGCCCACCAGTTTTTGCATGATATTGCGCTGCGTTGTAATTATGGGATTGATCTTCATACCGCAGCACAAGGACGCACTAATTTGCCACAAGTGCGGGTATGGGCCGATCATGACCCACAACTACTAGAGCTGGCTCAAGCCTTTAAAACGCCCGTGATTTTGCGCTCGGATATTCAAGAAGGTACTTTACGTGAATCGTGCGATAAACATGGCGTTAAAACGTTGCTCTATGAGGCGGGCGAGGCTTTACGCTTTGACGAAATGGCGATTCGTACCGGTTATGAGGGAGTACTTCGGGTATTAACTCATTTGCAGATTATTCAACCTAAAAATCGGCGGCGCTCTAAAATCACCCCCATTATTGCCCATCGCAACCATTGGATTCGTGCCTCACAAAGCGGCATTGTGCGGAGTCATATTCATTTGGGGCAAACGGTAAAGGCGGGCGAAGTACTGGGTTATCTGGGTGATCCATTTGGTGACACAGAACAAAAAATTATTGCCAATTTAGACGGCATTATTATTGGGCAAAGTACTATGCCCTTGATTCATGAGGGCGAAGCATTGTTTCATATTGCGGCCGTGGATGACACCACTAGCGCTAACTCAACGCTTAACGCTTTTCAACACGAGCTAGAATTACACAACACCTCACCGTTACTCTAAAACATCACAGGACTTATAATGACCATTCACCTTATTGCCACTGGCGGCACTATTGATAAATATTACAACCCCACTCAAGGTCAACTCACCTTTGAAGACAGTCATTTGCCCGAAATGCTAAAGCAAGGTCGCTGTGAGGTAGCGTTACAACTCGAAGTACTCATGCAACGTGATAGCCTTGATATCACCGATACAGAGCGCCAACAAATTGTAGACGTATGCATCAAAAGTACTCGAAAACAAATAGTGCTTACCCATGGCACGGATACGATGGTGCTGACCGCCCAAGCCCTACAAACTCAACACCTTGATAAAACGATTGTCTTAGTGGGCGCGATGATTCCCTTCACTATCCGCGAATCCGATGGGTTGTTTAATTTGGGCTTCGCTTTAGGTGCGGTGCAGTGTTTACCTGCTGGGGTTTATATTGCGATGAATGGCAAAATTTTTACTGCTGATAATGTCACTAAAAATAAAGTACTGGGGCGCTTTGAAACACTCCATTAATTTCTAAGCTTAAGGAGAGACTGATTGACTCAGTCTCCGTATCACTTTAATGAGTACTTTCCTTAAGCGGTAGCAAACCGATTCAACACTCGGCGTTGACCGCGAAAATAGTAAGCCAGCAGCACAATCACCGCCCAACTAATCCATAATGACCACAGCGTATGACATAAAAAATGGGCGCCTCGTAATTGTTGTACCCACCCTGTCATAAACGCCAAGCTAAATGCAGCCAGCCACACCCAACGAGCCTTTTGTTTAGCCAGTGGTAAATAAACAAACGTGAACGCCATAAGCCACGAAGTTGAAGTTACGTGTCCAGCGGGAAAGCATTTACCACCACTACTCCCACTCCCCCAAATAAACTCACTCGCAGCCCCGCCATAACGCGCTAAATCCCAAGGACAATGAATCGGGCTGAGTGCTTTTAAAGTACCAATCAATAGCGGCAAAATAATCGCAGCACTAATAATAATTTTTAAATTAGCGATCTGAGTATTCGATAACAAGGGGCGAGTACTGTGTGTTTGTTGAATGAGCAAAGCTATCAACCCCATTGCTAGACACACCATTAAGTACTTGAGCCACTCATGCATAATGGTAACGGTAAACCAATGCTCTTTAAGCGGGAATTGCTGAGTAGTAGCATCAAACATTTGATCCGCTAACCAGAGATCAAGCCGATCATTAAATGCCCAATCAGAAATTAATAACCCCATTGCAATCAGTACTAGTACTTTTAGTTGAGTTAGAAAAAAAGTTGAACTTAAGCGTTGCTCAGAGTAATTAATCATGTGCTGCCTGACCTTCAATAGAAATTGCCCCACTTTTATGCCCCCATACTTGCTCGCAACAAGTCGGTGCGGGTCAGCATACACAAGAATGTCTTATGTCTGCCTTAAGACGAGTATGTTAATATATCTTCCTTGAATAATTAGGTTTTTCTAGCCCATGAATACTGAAAACGTTGTCTTAGAAAACATTAATGTAGGGTCGTTTGCGAGTCTGGTCACACCCACCGAACTACATCGTGAACTCCCTGTCGGTGAGTCTGCTCAGCAAACGATTCTTAACGGTCGTGAAACGATTCGTAATATTTTAGATGGTAAAGACTCACGTCTATTGGTCGTTATTGGTCCTTGTTCTATTCATGATCCTGAGCAAGCACTCGATTACGCCAAACGCCTAAAAGTATTAGCCGAACAAGTCAAAGACACGCTTTATATTGTGATGCGGGTGTACTTTGAAAAGCCACGCACGACGACAGGCTGGAAGGGCTTAATTAATGACCCGTTTTTAAATGATACTTTTGAAATTGAGCAGGGGTTATTTATTGCCCGACGCTTATTGATTGATATAGCTGAGTTAGGTTTACCAACGGCAACCGAAGCTTTAGACCCGATTTCACCTCAGTACTTACAGGATTTAATTAGCTGGTCAGCGATTGGCGCACGGACTACTGAGTCTCAAACTCATCGTGAATTAGCGAGTGGTTTGTCTTGTCCGGTTGGGTTTAAAAATGGTACGGATGGAGGTCTCACCGTTGCCATTAATGCTTTAAAATCAGCCTCGTCATCTCATCGCTTTTTAGGAATTGACGCTAATGGGCGAGTGGCCATTGTGAATACTGAGGGCAATGCTTATGCTCATGTAGTACTGCGCGGCGGTGAAAAAGGGCCTAACTACCATACTGAAGCCGTGGCGGATGCCGAGCAACGTTTAAAAGCGGCAGGTATCACCCCACGAATTATGATTGATTGCAGTCATGCTAACTCCAGTAAAGACCACAACCGCCAACCTATTGTTTTTAATGATGCAGTGCAACAAATTTTAGCTGGCAACCAAAGTATTATGGGTGTTATGATTGAAAGCAATTTAGGGGCTGGAAATCAAAAAATCCCCGCTAACTTACAAGATTTACAGTACGGCGTTTCAATAACTGATGCGTGTATTGATTGGAATACTACCGAACAAACCTTGCTCGCTGGTCATCAACAATTAAAAAGCCGTTAATAGCTTAAGTACTCATTAGGTACATTTAAAACACCCTAATGAGTGCTGAAATTACCACCAAACCGTAATTAGAAAGTGATCCATATGAGTTACCTGTTCGTAGGTAAAGCGCTAGTTTCTGGTGTCGTGAATGGTCAGAAATTTCGCCCGTCCAATTGGCCTGAACGCATGTGTGAAGTCGGGGCAACTCGTGACCCTATTAAGGGCATTATGCGTTACTCTCCACATCTCAATATTGCTTTAGATAAAGAGCATGGCTATTGCGTCCATGTAAACTTTGATGCTTTAGCTCAACACCAACCTGAAACTTTTAAATATGTATGTTGGTTTATCGAAAGCAATCATCTGAACTTAGTTAATAAAGAAACCATTCCAACTAGTACTAGTACTTCACCCCAAGCTGTGGCTCAAGCGGCTTAATACTTGGCTGACAGCATCCCATTAAGGCTTAAAAATCAACACTCTTAAGCCTTAATAGCTATTAGTGAGCTCTTAAAATAGTGATTTAATCCACTAGTTTTACAGGCGACACAATAATCCCATCTTCATCGGAATACACATACTGACCTTGTGTAAAGGTGACATCGTGAAAATGGACTGGCTCGCCTTTTACTCCAAAACCACGCTTCACACTTTTTAATGGAATGGTGCCCAAAGCTTTAACACCAATATCCATTTTACCAATGTCAACTGAGTCACGAATCAAGCCGTAAACAATGATGCCTTCCCAGCCATTTTTCACTGCTTTTTCAGCCAACATATCACCTAGCAGTGCGCAACGAGTCGAACCACCCCCATCAACCACCAGTACTTTACCCTTACCTTCTAACGCGACAAATTCGCGTACTAAAGAATTGTCTTCGTGAATTTTAATGGTAACGATTTCGCCGCCAAATTTATTACGTCCACCAAAATTATGAAAACCGGGTTGCACGACTTGTAAGGGTTTATCTTCGTGATCGTCTAATAAATCAGCCGTTTTAAAATCTGCCATTTTGAAATCCTTTGTATTGGGGTAATAAAAAAGCCCGACAGAGGTCGGGCTTTTTTCACAGCAAATGCTTATTCAAACCCTTGGCTTGAATAGGGCATTTTAGTGGAATTGTTCTTCTTCAGTAGAACCAGTTAACGCTTTAACGCTAGAAGAACCACCTTGGATAACAGTTGTTACGTCATCGAAGTAACCTGCACCCACTTCTTGTTGGTGAGATACGAAGGTGTAACCTTGTTCACGAGCAGCAAACTCTGGCTCTTGAACCATGTTTACATAATGTTTCATACCTTCGCCGCGTGCATAGTTATGCGCAAATTGGAAGGTGTTGAACCAGTTGATATGGATACCCGCTAAGGTAATGAATTGATATTTGTAACCTAATGCAGACAATTCATCTTGGAATTTAGCGATAGTTTTATCGTCTAGATTTTTCTTCCAGTTGAATGAAGGTGAGCAGTTATAAGATAACAATTTACCAGGATTAGCGGCTAATACTGCTTGAGCAAATTCACGCGCAAAACCAAGATCAGGCGTACCTGTCTCACACCATACCAAGTCAGCATAAGGAGCGTAAGCGATACCACGGCTGATAGCTTGTTCTAAACCGTTTTTCACACGGTAGAAACCTTCTTGAGTACGCTCGCCTGTTAAGAATGGCTTGTCGTTAGCATCATGATCAGAAGTTAAAAGATTAGCCGCTTCTGCGTCAGTACGAGCTAAAACGATGGTAGGAACACCCATTACGTCAGCCGCAAAACGTGCAGCAATTAACTTTTCAACGGCTTCAGAAGTAGGAACTAGTACTTTACCGCCCATGTGACCGCATTTTTTAACAGCCGCTAATTGGTCTTCAAAGTGAACACCTGCAGCACCTGCAGCAATCATGTTTTTCATGAGTTCGAAAGCGTTTAATACGCCACCAAAACCCGCTTCCGCGTCAGCAACGATAGGTAGGAAGTAATCAACGAACTCTTTAGAACCGGGTTCAATACCACGTGACCATTGGATTTCGTCAGCACGTTTGAACGTGTTGTTAATGCGACGAACCATTGTAGGAACTGAATCATACGCATATAACGATTGGTCTGGGTACATAGTTTCAGAGGTATTACCGTCTGCTGCTACTTGCCAACCTGAAAGATAAACCGCTTCTAAGCCTGCTTTAGCTTGTTGCATGGCTTGACCTGCAGTGATCGCACCGAATGCATTCACGTAGCCTTTTTTCGCGCCGCCGTTAACCTTTTCCCATAACTTCTCAGCACCACGTTTGGCTAAGGTGTACTCAGGTTGCATGGAACCACGTAGACGAACCACATCCTCAGCACTGTAACCGCGTTTTACGTTTTTCCAACGTGGATTAGTGGCCCAGTCTTGTTTTAAAGCTTCAATTTGCTCTGCACGCGTACTCATGCGGATCTCCTCAGATTCATAAAAAAGTGAACTAACTAAAATCTCTTCACAGACCAGTCTAGGCGCTTAGCTTAAAAGCGCTGGTCTCTCCTCCATTGCAGTTCGCTTATGCGAATCTTGTTAACATCCGCCACCTGCTGAACAGATCGCTAGATAGATAGGTCTCGATAGTATTTCAGTAATATTATGTCGACAATAAAATTTCTTCAATAGTAACTATTAAAATACTAATTTTTTCTTAACCCAATGATTATATTTGAATAAATTAGATTTAAATAGTAGTTGACCATACGTAAGAGATATATAGCCAAAAAACTATGTTGACATAAACACTCACTATCTGAACCTTAGTTTTACTAACGCTCAGATAAGTACTTATTAAAAGTCGCTCTATTCAGCCGCAGAAGGAAGAATTTTCAGCGTGGTCAAGCTATGCTGACGAACTTGCTTTAATAACTCTGCATCCTTAGTCAAAGACTGACCGTAAGAAGGAATCATCGCTTTAATACGGGCTTGCCACTCAGGTGTAGCGAGTTCCTCTGCAAAGCATTTTTCAACTACATGTAACATCGCAGTCACGGCAACTGAAGCCCCTGGAGAAGCACCCAACAGTGCTGCTAACGTACCATCTTTTGCAGCCACTACCTCGGTACCAAACTCTAACTTACCCCCCACTTTCGGGTCTTTCTTAATAATTTGTACGCGCTGACCTGCAATCGCTAATGACCAATCACTATCTTGCGCTTTGGGGAAGTACTCGCGTAAGGCTACCATACGGGATTTACGAGTCTGTAATACTTCAGTAATCAAGTACTTAATCAAATCAAAGCTAGTCATCCCCACTTTAAGCATTGGCCAAAGATTGTTAGGGCGAATAGAGGCAAATAAGTCCATAAAAGAACCTTGCTTTAGGAACTTAGTCGTAAATCCAGCAAAGGGGCCAAATAACAGCGCATGTTCACCATCAATAATACGAGTATCTAGATGAGGTACTGACATGGGGGGCGCACCAATAGCCGCTTTACCATACACCTTAGCTAAGTGCTGTCCAACTACGGCTTGATTTTTACAAACCAACCATTGACCACTCACAGGGAAACCACCGTAACCCACGGCTTCATCAATGCCGGATTTTTGCAGTAGCAATAAAGCACTACCGCCAGCACCTAGAAACACAAACTGGGCTTCTATATCTAAGTGACTCCCTGTTTTATGATCTTTAGCACGTACTGACCAGCCCTTAGCATTACGCTGTAACTCAGTCACTTCATGGCTGGTATATAAATCAAAGTCGCCTGCTTTTTTAGAGTACTCAATCATATGACGCGCTAATGCACCAAAGTTGACATCAGTCCCCCATGCCACGCGGGTACCTGCCACTTTCTCGTTGGGATCGCGCCCCTCCATCACCAAAGGCATCCATGTACTAAGTACTTTAGGATCTTCGCTGTATTCCATCCCAGCAAATTGAGCACTAGCGCTTAAGGCTTCAAAACGCTTGCGTAGATAGTCAACATTTTTCTCACCCCACACAAAGCTCACATGGGGAGTGGGGCTAATAAATGCACGCGGATCCGGTAATGCACCTTGTTCGACTAAATACGACCAAAACTGCATAGACACTTCAAAAGAAGCATTAATATCAAAGGCTTTGCTGGCATTGATCTTGCCATCGGCGGTTTCAGGGGTATAGTTGAGTTCGCAATAAGCAGCGTGACCTGTTCCTGCGTTGTTCCAGCCACTAGTACTTTCTTGAGCAATATCCTCTAAACGCTCCACCATTGCTATGGTAAAAGCTGGATTTAATTGCTTGAGTAATACACCAAGAGTAGAGCTCATCGCCCCTGCTCCAACTAGAAGTACATCAACATTCTTAGTGGCCATACAAAATCCCAACACCCAAGATTACGAAAGCCCAGATAATAGAATGACTAGATCAGCTTTTCTACCATTTACACAGGGTTTTTTTGTAAAATTGTCGACAATCATAGTGTAAACGAGTCACAAAGTGCATTGGAATGCGGCATTGCAGCAATTAGCAAAATGTAAACAAATATTCATATAGCTGCATAAGCATTTTTCTAAATGCACTGGCTTTACTATGTTAGACCAATACTTGTGTCAAATTGTCAACAATTCAGTAAAGCCTCTACCGCTATAGCATCTGCAAGCGTATCCACCCCTGCTCCCGGATTTTGTAGTGCTATGTCGACATGAATGCTAAAACCATTAGAAAGCGCTCGCAATTGCTCTAATTTTTCCAGCTGCTCTAAAGGAGAGGATTTTAAAGTGGGGTACGCCTTTAAAAATCCCACTCGATAGGCATACATACCTATATGACGTAAAGCGTATTCTTGAAGAGGAGTACTTTGAGCGTCACGTTGAAAAGGGATAGGCGCACGACTGAAATATAACGCCAAACCTGTTTCATCTCGCACCACTTTTACCACATTAGGATTATTAAAATCCTCTCTGGATGAAATGGGAGCCGCTAATGTTGCGATAGCAACCGTCTTATGCTTACGCATATTGGCAATTAATTGCTGTAAATTTACTAAAGGCGTTAAAGGCTCATCCCCTTGTAAATTCACCACAATCGTATTATCTGCCCAACCATAAATCGAGGCGACCTCAGCCAAACGATCGCTACCGGTTTCATGAGTACTCGCCGTCATACACACCGTAGCGCCAAAGCCTTCACAAGTACTTTTAATACCCTCGTGATCAGTCGCTACAATAATAGCATCCACTTGACTTTCCAAGGCTTTAGCACGCTCATAAACATGCTGAATCAAGGACTTACCTGCCAAGCTATGTAAAGGCTTGCCGGGAAAGCGAGTCGAAGCAAACCGTGCAGGAATCACTACTACCACATTATGGTTCATGACAAGCGGTTCTCTAGCTCATCATCTGTCAATGGGCGACCTTCCTCTGCCAATAACATCGGCACACCGTCTTTAATGGGATAAGCCAAACGCGCAGAATAAGAAATTAGCTCCTGAGCGGCTTTATTATAAACCAAGGAACCCTTAGTCACGGGACACACTAAAATTGCTAATAATTGCTTTTGCATGGTGTACTAACCTCCTGTAAACGTTGCAAGAATAATTCATCAAAAGGGGACTCGACTCTGGCTGAAATCGGTAAATACCACGCATTTTTAATTTTAAACTCTCGGCATTTCACTGCATCTTTTTCAGTCATTATAATAGGGAAATTATTATCTATTAATAAATCATGCTCTTGAAAAGCATAATGATCAGGAAATTGTTTTAAAATAATTTTTAAACCTGCTTGTTGCAAAGTACTTAGAAAGCGCTCTGGATTACCAATCCCCGTCACTACATTAACCGTTTGATGCTTAAAATCAATTAAGGGTCGAGTCACATGGAAACTATTTAGAGCATAAAGTGTAGAGCCCTCAACCATCACTTTAAAAGATGAAGGTATTAATGAATGAGCAGCCTCACCATTAATAATTTTAAAGTCAACTGAATTTAAACGCTCTGGCTTTTCTCGTAATGCCCCTAAAGGCAAGCAATATCCATTACCTAACAAACGCTGAGCATCTATCACCACTATTTCAATATCACGACTTAATGAATAATGCTGTAAACCATCATCACTTAAAATAACATTACAATCAGGATAATGCTTAAGTAAGGTTTGCACTGCTAAATTTCGCTGTGGATACACACAAACAGGTACTTGGGTACGTTGATAAATTAAGACAGGCTCATCCCCTGCTTGATAAGGCAAAGTACTTGATGTAATTAATAAAGGCTGTGTTAGTTTTTCTTTTGCCGCATAACCACGACTGACTACGGCAGGTTTATAGCCTTTGCTTTTTAGCAGTTCAACTAAATAAATTAATAAGGGAGTTTTTCCTGTACCACCTACGGTAATATTTCCAACTATTATAATAGGCACTGGATATTTTATAGTTGCAGCATTTAAACGCTTACGAGTACCTAAATAACAATATAATAACTCCAAAGGCTTAAAAATTACTTTTGCCCATAAGGGTGCTACAGGTCGATACCAGAGATTTTCAAACCAATGAATCAGTACTAATTGCAATTTAGTCATGCATTAACCCTGAGCCAAAAGCTCTTCTTCTTTAAATTGCAAACTATGTAAGCGGCTATAGGCACCTTGCTTAGCTAATAACTCTTGATGAGTACCTTGCTCTACTATACGCCCCTCTTGCATGACTAGAATTTTATCGGCTTTTTCAATGGTTGATAAACGATGCGCAATCATAAAGGTCGTGCGATTAGCTAATAGACGCTCTAAAGCAGCTTGAATATGACGCTCTGATTCAGTATCTAAAGCTGAGGTGGCTTCGTCTAAAATTAAAAGGGGGGAATTCGCCAAAATAGCTCGTGCGATAGATAAACGCTGACGTTGCCCACCGGATAATAACACCCCATTATCACCGATGACCGTATCTAAGCCATTGGGTAATTGTTTAATAAAATCCGTTGCATATGCTGCATCTGTTGCCGCTAGTATCTCCGCTTCACTAGCGTTACGCCTATCACCATACGCTATATTATTACGTACAGTATCATTGAAAAGCACAATATCCTGCCCGACATAAGCTATTTGCTGTCGTAAATTATCAAGCGTTAAATCTTTAATAGAAATATCGTCTATTAAAATAGAACCAGAGTACTCAGGATAAAATCGTGGAATTAAATTAACTAGTGTTGTTTTGCCACTGCCAGAACGCCCCACTAATGCGATTTTTTGCCCTGCATTTACGGTAAAACTAATATCTTTGAGTACTGACTTTTCTGCTTCAGGATATGTGAAATTAACCTGATCAAATACTACTTTACCTTTACAATGCTCTAGTACTTGATGACCTGTTTCTGGCTCAGTGGGCGTATCTAATAATTTAAATAAACTTTCACCTGCCGCAATTGCTGTTTGTAATTGCGAACCTAATTGGGTGAGATTACGAATGGGCGCTAATAATAAAATCATCGCCATAATAAACGACATAAAAGTACCCGGCGATAAAGTCTCTAAAGTACTTTCACGTGTTGCAAGAAATACTATGGCTGCTAATGCACAGGCTACTAAAAACTGGACTAAGGGAGTACTTAATAACTCCGTTACCATACGTTTCATTTGTAACTGCATATTATGTTGGTTAGCTTTAGCAAACCGTTCAGACTCAAACTTTTCACCATTAAAAAGGCGTATAACTTTATAACCATTGAGCACTTCATGGGTGATTTGCGTCACCTCTCCCATTGAATCTTGTACTGCATGACTAATACGGCGTAACCGTTTAGTCGCATACATTACAATTAAAGCAATGAGTGGGACAATTAAAAGGACACCTAACGTTAATTGCCAACTGCGATAAAACATTAACGCTAATAACCCAATTACGGTCGCTGAATCTTGAATAAGGCTAGCAATACCTCTAGTACCTGCACTGGCCACTTGCTCAGTATAATACAGAATATGCGCCATCAATTTGCCACTGGTGGTTTGCTCAAAATAACGAATAGGCAAAGCCAATACGTGATTGAACACTTGATTGCGAATCGTTTGGGTAATGAGCCGCCCCACTAGCCCCATGTAATAGCTAGATATAAACATGGTAGCGCCACGTAATAGGAAAATACCCATAATACCTAGTGGTAACCAACTAATCACATTAGGGTCACGCTGCAAAATGGCCTTGTCCAGTAAAGGCCCCATAATGGCAGCAAATAAAGGCTGAGTACTCGCACTAATAATTAAAGCCACCACAGCCAGTAATAAATAACGCCAATAAGGAAACGAGTACTTTACTAAGCGTTTATAGACTGACAGCCCTGTCATACTGGTCTGTGGCATAGTGATCCTTATTGGGCTTGTTCGGGTGTTTTACGTGCCGATTGCGATGTGGCAATCGAAAAGTTGGTTAATCCCAATCGCCCAGCAATTTCCATCGCTGTTACCACGGTTTGGTGAGTGGCATTAGCATCCGCTGAAATCACCAAAGCAGGTGTCTCTG
>JBDKGX010000023.1:0-30318 GCA_039797965.1 Pseudomonadota bacterium | reverse complement strand
TAGTCGCACGATCCCAAGGATGCCCCCGATCGGGCATTTGTTCGCCTTTTAAGTGGTAATAATCGGCGAGTACTTTGACCTTATCAGTGGCTTGATAGTCGGCTGATAAGGCTACCCCTTGGCGTTTATCAAAAACTTCGTTACGTCCTGCAATATCAGAGTCTTGTACCATCACATTAGCCCGCACTTTGAGCTTATCGTTAAGTACTCGATTAGTATCTAAGGTAGCGCGTTTATCATCACCTAAAGTCAATGAGCCTTTAGTAAAGTTAGTGTCTTGCGGTTTTTTGGTGACACTATTAACAGCACCCCCTGTCGTGCCACGCCCTGCAAAGGTCGAGCTTGCCCCTTTGGCAATTTCGATTTGTTCGGCTGAAAACGTTTCACGAGTGGTCACTCCCGGATCACGCATGCCATCCACAAAGATATCACCCCGTGCTTCAAAGCCACGAATAATAAAACGGTCGCCCTGTGCATTACCGCCTTCACCCGTACCCAAAGTAATTGCAGGTTGAGTACGCATCAAATCACGTAAAGCGGTTGCACCTGTATCGGCTAATTGCTCTTTGCCAATGACCGTAATGGTTTTGGAGACATTTAAAAGGGGTTCAGTGAATTTGTTATTACCTGATTTATCAATCTTATAGGGTGCTTCGGGGTCGGCATTAGGATTAGCGGCGGGGGCGGTGACAGGTTTACGCTTGGCGGTGACGGTTACACCTTCGAGCATAGTTTCGCTGGTAACCATAGTAGCTGAGGTTTCCGCTGCATGGCTGGTTGGTATGAATAAAGTACTACCCAATGCCAATAAAGTACCTGAAGCTAAGGACACATGGCGTGATGCTAGTGGCGTTGTTGAGCGCAAAGATAAGGGTTTGTGATCCAGACTCACCGTAGAGACTCCCAAAAGTTGTACTGACTAAGTTCGTTGTATTTTTATAATGAGAATGATTATTATTAATGTCAATATTGAAATGAGAATTATTTTCAATTAAAGTTCGAGACCAACTTTATCCCATGAACCCTTAAGGTGTTCGCTAACTTTTTCTGTAGGATGCTCACGTATGCTTAAGTACTTAGCACTAGTCATCGCTTTGGGCTTAGCGGCCTGTAATAACACTCATCCTCCACTGGCAAAATCTGCCGTTACTTCAAAAGATTGTATGTCAATGAATATTGCAGATTGTGCAGTAGTACATTCTCCCGTGAGTCAGTAGGAGTACTTTATGGAGTTACTGAAATTACATCTTGACCATGCTGTGTTAGGCATTTTGGGGCTAATGAGTTTTATGATGGTGGCATTAGTCGTCGAGCGTTACCTTTATTTTGTACGAGTAAAGCTGGATAGCTTTCAGCATATTGAATTACTAAAAGTGGCTCTTACCAAAAACCTGACGGCGATTTCATCCGTAGGTTCGAATGCCCCGTATATTGGTCTATTAGGTACAGTACTGGGTATTTTGGTGACATTTTATGAAATGGGGCAGGGCGGCAAGATTGATGTCAATAGTATTATGGTAGGCTTAGCAATGGCGCTCAAAGCCACCGCCGCAGGGTTAGTGGTCGCTATTCCTGCTATGTTGTTTTATAACGGGTTATTACGCAAAGTCGATGTATTAGTCGGACGTTGGACAGTGCTACAAGAAGGGGTTAAAGCATGAAGCGCTTTGACCAGATCAATATGATTCCCTTTATCGACATAATGTTAGTACTACTAGCAATAGTACTAACGACTGCCACCTTTGTGTCGCAGGGTTTGATCGAGGTCAATTTGCCCGAAGCTAAACAAGTGACCGAAACGCGAGGCGATGAAGTCCCCGTGCAAATAGCCATCAACGTGCAAAATCAATTATATATACAAGAGCAAGTGATTACTTTTGAGCAATTGACTGAGCGTTTAAATGCCTATCAAGCTGATGAAATGATCGTGTTACGCATTGATAAAGGGGTGCCCTTTGAACAGTTTGTCAAAGTACTGGATGCCTTAAAAAGCCGTCCTTTTAAAAATGTTTCCATTCAGGCGCAACAACCATGAAAGGGAATCAATTCACTGGTTATGCTGTATCGGTAGGGATTCATGCGGCATTATTGTTATTAGTAGTGCCTTTAGTACTGGCTCAAAAACTTCCAGAGCCTGAGCCAGAACTAATGGCTATTGATTTAGCGATGTTTCAACCGCCACCCCCTGAACCTATTCGAGAGTCTGTCACTAAACCTCCAAAACCAGAACCAGTGCATGAACCGGAGCCTCCAGCACCTGTTACAAAACCCGTGCCTAAAAATGTGGAGCCACCAAAGTCTTCTCCCAAACCGGTAGAGCCACCTCCCAAAGTAGAGCCTAAACCCACCCCTAAAAAGCCAGAGTTACCTAAGCCCGATAAAACGGCGGAGCAATTACAACAGCAAACTATTTTGATAGCGAAACAAAAAGCCGAACAAGAACGTATTAAACAAGAGGCGCTAAAGCGTTGGGAAGCCGAGCAAGTTCGTAAGCAACGTGAGGCAGAGCAACGTGCTGAACAGGTTCGTCAGGAGGTCGAGCGAGAGCGTATTCAAACCCAAGCCCGCAAAAAATGGGAGGCGGAGCAACTCCGTAAACAACGTGAGGCAGAGCAAGCCCGCCAACAAGCTGAGCACAAGCAAATTCAAGCACAAGCCCGCAAAAAATGGGAAGCCGAGCAAGCCCGTCAACAAGCTGAGCAAGCACATATTCAAGCGCAAGCCCGTAAAAAATGGGAAGCAGAGCAAGCGCGTAAACAGCGTGAAGCTGAAGCGACTGTAGCTAAAGCCCGTGCGGAGCAGGAGCGTAAACAAGCGGAGGCACGTAAACAGTGGGAAGCCACACAAGCCGCCAAAATAGCCCAAGCCACCAAGTCTAGTTCTAGTACAGCTACTGTAGCAGGTGAGTCAAGTGTAACGGAGAGTAACCCTTTAATGAGTAGTCCTCGCTATCGTACGCCACCCACTCAGCCGCCGTACCCTCGCCGCGCTCAAGAAGAAGGTTACGAAGGTACTACCATTGTGGAGGTGCAATTGGATGCCACTGGCAATGTGAGTAGGGTTAAAATTCACCAATCTTCGGGGCATAGTATTTTAGATAGTGCAGCATTAGGTGCTGTAAAGGCATGGAACTTTGAGCCAGCTCGTAAGAGTGGTCAGGCAATTAAATCAAGAGTGCGAGTACCCGTGCATTTTAAGTTGACTTAAAAAAATAAAAAAGGAGTACTTTAAAATCAAAGTACTCCTAAAAATAAGTCTTTACTATCTGATAACTAGGCAAAAGCTAAATCAAGATCGGTCGACATTTGCGGCATATGATTAGCATTAGCTTCTTGGATAATTTGTTGAGCCATTGGTTTGCAGCGTCCACAGCAGGTACCTACCTTAAGCTTTTGGCAAATTTTATCGTAATTATCATGACCTTGAGCCACCGCTTTTTTAATATCTTTATCAGTGACAGCATTACAAATGCATACGTACATATTATTACTTAACCTGTAAATGAGATTCATTACTATCTAAATTGCATACTAAGGGCTATTGAGTAATAAATCAATACTGACTAGATTAGTGGGTATTTATTATTTCAGGTGCCACCTTATGGACAATCGTTAAAAGCTGTTTGAAAAGGTTTAAATTTGACAGTGACTCGGTAGCTCCTTAGCATCAAAATTATCCAATCCTCACTAGGAGTCCGCTATGAAAGGCAATCCGGCTATTAACCAAGTACTCAATCAAGTACTGCGTAGTCAGCTTACGGCTATTAATCAATATTTCTTACACGCTCGGATGTGTGGTAATTGGGGTTTAGACAAACTCAATGACAAGGAATATCACCGTTCCATTAAAGCCATGAAGCAGGCAGATGAACTCATTGAGCGTATTTTATTTTTAGAAGGTTTACCAAATTTACAAGACCTCGGCAAACTTTACATTGGCGAAGAAGTACCCGAAGTACTGGCTAATGACTTACGTTTAGCGACTGAAATAGTGACTGAGTTACGGGCGGCTATTAGTAAATGCGAACAGGATCAAGACTATATTTCTCGAGAACTTCTGGAAGATATTTTAGAAACTGAAGAAGAGCAAATCGATTGGTTAGAAAGTCAGCTGTGGGCAATCGATAATGCAGGTTTACCTAATTATTTACAATCAATGATGTAAGGAGAATTTACTATGCAAGGCAAGCAACGAGTCATTGATGAGTTGAAAAAATTATTAGCGGGTGAGTTGGCAGCTCGCGATCAGTACTTTATTCATTCACGCATGTATGATGATTGGGGTTTAACCAAACTTTATGCGCGTTTAGATCATGAGCGTGAAGAAGAAACTCAACATGCGGATGCTATTATTAAGCGTATTTTATTTTTAGGCGGTGTACCCGATTTAAATAATCAAGATAATCTAAAGGTCGGCAGTGATGTTATTAGCATGCTGAAAAATGATCTAGGGCTCGAATATCACGTTGTAGGTACTTTAAAAGCAGGGATAAAGCTTTGTGAAGAAGAGCAAGATTATATTACCCGCGATATCTTAAAAGCCCAGCTATTGGATACCGAAGAAGATCATGCTTACTGGTTGGAAAAGCAGTTAGGTTTGATTGATAAAATCGGTTTGCAGAATTATTTACAATCACAACTGTGATGATTCAGGCGTACTTTCATTAAGTACGGGAGGGGCGGCTGTTAGTTTGTCTAATACGTAGCTAACAGCAATTAAAGCAAACGTTGCGGTAACTGTCATGACTGATCCCAAGCCCCCCGCGCAAGTGAGTCCACTTTTAGCTGTGTTGCCCTCAGCAAAGCTCATGGTTTCTTCCGACCATACACAAGGCACATCAAAGCGGCGTTTAGGATTGCGAGTAAAATGATAATCTTGACGTAAGAGCTTTTTAACTTTGGCTAATAAGGGGTCTTGTTGGCTTTTGGTTAAGTCGGTTAGGCGAATTTTAGTCGGGTCTTTTTGCCCACCCGCGCCACCTAACGTAATGACTTTAACTTTATGGCGTTTGCAATGAGCTATTAATCCCGCTTTGATTTTCGAGTTATCGATACAGTCGATCACATAATCAAAGGAGGGAGAGATTAAAGTACTGAGAGTGTCTAGCTCCACAAAGTCCTCAATCGTATTGACCACACATAAGGGATTAATGTCAAAACAGCGTTCTTTTAAAATGGTGACTTTGGCTTTGCCTAATGTGCTATCTAAAGCGACGAGTTGCCGATTGATATTGGACTCACTAGCCGAGTCTAAATCAATTAAAGTAAGTTGCCCCACACCACTGCGAGCTAATGCTTCCACTGCCCACGACCCCACACCACCCACTCCAATCACACAAACATGGGCGTGTTGTAAGCGAGAAAAACCTTCCGCTCCATAGATACGAGCGATACCACCGAAACGGCGATTGAGATCAGGTTCTGTGCTGCAAGTACTCATCATGATTCTAACGTTGGGCTAATAGGTGGAGTAAAACTAGAGTGTATCAGAGAAAAGTACGTATGCTTTAAGGTGCAGAGCTTGCTCCACACCTATCAGTACTCAATTAGGCGTAGGGATGATTGAGAATAATGGTTTGCTCCCGATCAGGGCCTGTTGAAATAATATCAATAGGGGTATCGAGTACTTGCTCAATCCGTTTTAGATAGGCTTTAGCATTGGAGGGAAGTTTATCGTACTCAGTAATACCAAAAGTTGACTCAGTCCAACCCGCCATTTCTTCATAGATCGGTTTACATTCAGCAAAACGCTCAGTAGACACAGGTGGCACATCGTGAACTACACCATCTAATTCATAGCCAACACATAAACGAATGGTGTCAATCCCATCGAGAACGTCGAGCTTAGTAATACATAAACCGCTAATGCTATTAATTTGCATCGCACGGCGCAGTACTACCGCATCGAACCAGCCACAACGACGAGCACGTCCCGTGGTTGCACCAAACTCTTGTCCAGTTTTAGCAATGTATTTGCCAACATCATCAAACAGTTCGGTAGGGAAGGGGCCTGAACCGACGCGAGTGGTATAGGCTTTAGTAATCCCTAAAATGTAATCCAAATCACGGGGGCCTACTCCTGCACCGGTACACGCACCACCCGCAGTAGTATTAGAGGAAGTGACATAAGGATAAGTACCGTGATCAATGTCTAATAATGTGCCTTGAGCACCTTCCATCATGACATTATGTCCCGCTTTATGCAGTTCATATAAGCGATGTGGAATATCTTGAATCATCGGGCGTAGAATTTCGCCCATTGCTAAACCATGTTCTAAGGTTTGTTGGAAATCTACAGGATCAGCATGGTAGTAGTTAACCAAGGTGAAATTGTGATAGTCCAAAATAGCGCGTAACTTAGCTTCAAATTGAGCAGGGTTTAGTAAGTCACTCACTCGCACGCCACGACGAGAAATTTTATCCTCGTAAGCAGGACCAATGCCGCGACCTGTTGTGCCAATCGCTTGACTACCCCGTGCTTTTTCACGCGCTAAATCTAAGGCTGAGTGATAAGGTAAAATTAATTGGCAAGACTCAGAAATACGTAAGCGTTCACGTACAGGTACACCATTATTTTCCAACATGGTGATTTCTTTGAGTAATGCTTCGGGCGACAGTACTACACCATTACCAATCAGACACTCTACATTAGGGCGTAAAATGCCTGATGGAATTAAATGTAATACAGTTTTTTGCCCATTAATAACTAAGGTGTGTCCAGCATTGTGACCGCCTTGAAAACGTACTACCGCAGACGCTTTTTCAGTGAGAAGGTCAACGATTTTGCCTTTACCTTCATCACCCCATTGTGTACCGAGTACAACAACAAATTTACCCATTCTTTATCTCACTCAAGCTTTACTAAGAATCCATTGCCCATTCGTTTGCACGAGTTGGCGTGTTAGTCCTAAATCACTGGCGGTAGTCGTTTGCCCATCCAATAAACGTACAACACACTCACCTTGAGCACGTAGCTCAGCAATAGCCTGATCTAACTTAGAGTCCAGTTGAGCTGGCGCTAAAATGGCGCTATTAGGTGTAGTAGAGGAGGGTAAATACCGCACTAAATCATGTAGGTTGGTGCTAAATCCTGTGGCGGGTCGTGCACGTCCGAAGGCTTCACCAATGCCATCATAACGTCCGCCGCGAGCAATTTCCCGCCCCGATCCGGGAGTATATGCCGCGTAAACAATACCCGTATGGTAGCTATAACCTGATAGCTCAGCTAAATCAATATGAATACGGCAACTAGGAAAATCGTTTTGTAAACGCACTACGACGGTTTGTAAATAATCTAAGGCTTGCAATACCGTTTGGTTTGCCTTTGCAAAAGCCTGTCGCGCTGTGTCCAGTACTTCCGTACCACCATATAAGCGTGGAAGTGCCAATAGCATAGCTCTACTTTCAGTATCGCAAGATTGTTGTGCTAACCATGCATCTAATTCGGGTAATGACTTGCGCTCTAGAATATTTAAGTACTGTTTTTGTTCAACTTCACTGAAATTAGCGTGTGTTACTAAACCGGTAAAAATTCCTACATGCCCAATTCCTAATAAAATATCAGGTACATGACTCTGCATTAATGTTTGAATCAGTAGTGCGAGTACTTCTAAATCACTATCAATGCCTTCATGTCCAAATAGCTCTGCACCCACTTGTAGCGGAGCACGTGAGCCATCACGATGAAAGCTACGAGTACGCAGTACTGTACCTATGTAGCACAGGCGATTAATTTCATTAGCATGAAGCTTATGTGCATCCATACGCGCCACTTGTGGAGTCATATCCGCACGGACACCCATCATACGCCCATTAAGCTGGTCGGTGAGCTTAAAGGTTTGAATATCCAGTTCAGTACCTTGAGCAATCCGCAAAGATTCTAAGTACTCCACTAAGGGGGGTATTACCAGTTGATAGCCCCAAGAGGCATACAAATCTAATAGTTCACGGCGTAACCGTTCTAGGCGTGCTGCATCAACGGGCAATGCTTCATTAATCCCATCAGGGAGCGCCCAGTATTGATTGGAGTTGGACATGGTGAAATCAGTCAGTCAGAAAGAGCAGTAGGATACCAGCAATAATGCTAGCCAGACCAATCAAACGTAAGGTTTTTTCCGAATAACTTAACATTTCGGTATACGTTTTTTTCAAAAGAGAGGGGCTTATAAACGGTAATAAGCCCTCTATAATGAGTAAGAGGGCTATTGCCGCTAGCAAATCTTGCCATTCAATCATGGGATTACTGAACGACCTTTGGGCTAGGTTGAGCTTGTTTGAAGTAGCGGAAAAACTCCGAATTAGGGTCCAATACCATAGTACTTGAACTCGTTCCTAACGTATTTCGGTAAGCTTGTAAGCTACGATAAAACGAATAAAACGCTGCATCCGCTTGATAAGCTTTAGCATAAATTTCAGCCGCTTTAGCATCACCCTCACCACGAGTACTTTCCGCTTTACGATAGGCTTCGGCTAAGATAATCGCTGATTCACGATCAGCCGCGGCTTGAATCTTTTCAGCTTCTTCTTTACCACGTGAGCGAAAATCTTGAGCGACTCGTTTACGTTCTGAACGCATACGTTCGTATACCGATTCACTGACTTGATCAGGAAAGTCAATTTTACTGACCCGTACATCGACCACTTCAATGCCTAACTCTTGGGCGGCTTCATTGGATTTTGTTTTCAAACCTTGCATGATTTGAGCGCGTTGAGCGCTGAGCGCTTCTTCGATCGTGCGTTTAGAAAATTCATTACGTAAGCCATCTTTCATAATATCGGCTAAACGATTGGTAGCGTCTTGCATACGACCGCCACCGGTAGAACGGTAAAACTTGCCCACATCTTCAATGCGCCATTTCACAAAGAAATCTACTTGTACGTACTTCTTTTCACTTGTCAAAAAGCGCTCAGAACTAGAGTCCAACGATAAAATTTGTGAAGGGAAGTAAGCTACTTGCTCCATTAAAGGAAATCTGAAATGTAAGCCAGGGCCAATATCAGATTGCACAATTTCACGGAAACGGAATTTAATAGCACGCTCGCGTTGGTCAACCGTGTAAGCCATGGTGTAAAGTACTAGCAGTACGATACCTACAGCAGCCAAAACCATTTTTACGGCAGGTGAGTTGAGATCAAATTTACTCATAATTGACGTCCTTGGCGAGGTGCTCCTTGATTAAGCGGACGCTCTTGGCGCGTTCCATCGGCTGGTGCAGGAGCAGGAGAGGCAGGTACTGATTGAGGTTGGGCTAAACCTTGGCTGTCGCTATTGGGTGAGCTAAAACTCATAGTAGGTACAGGAGGGGGTGTAACCGCAGTACTATTGCTTTGATCTAAAGGTAGATACAAAATATTAGGTTGCTTGCTATCAACGATTACTTTACGTGAATCGCCGAGTACTTTTTCCATAGTATCCAAATATAAACGCTCACGAGTGACATCGGGGGATTTGCGATATTCGTTTACTAACTGAGTAAAACGTGCAGCATCCCCTTGTGCCTGAGCCGTTACCTGTTCACGATAAGCATTGGCTTCTTCGATTTTACGAGCGGCTTGACCACGTGCTTCAGGAACTACCTTTTTCGCATAGGCATCAGCTTCATTTTGGAAACGATTAGCATCCTCGCGGGCGCGATTGGCATCATCAAAGGCATCTTTAACTTCAGTAGGCGCCTCAGCATAGGTCAAGTTGACCCGAATAATGCGTACGCCTGCTTTATAGCCATTCAAAATGTCTTGCATAATGCTTTGAGTTTCAATCGCGATTTGCTCACGGCCTTCTTTTAAAATGAAGTCCATATCATTGCGCCCGACGACTTCACGGATAGAGCTACGTAGTACTTGGTATAAGGTGCCACGTCCTTGATCTATTGAGCCATCAATATTGCTGACATTAAAGGCATAGGCGACAGGGTCATTGATTTTATATTGTACCGATACTTCAATATCGACAATATTTTCATCCTTAGTCAACATAGTACTGCGATCTTGAGCACTGCGATTTTGGTCGACATCAAGGACTTCAATGATTTCAATTGGATAAGGTAAATGCCAGTGTAAACCAGGGCCAGTTGTTTCGACATAGGCTCCAAAGCGTTTAACTAAAGCCTGCTGACGCGCATCAACGGTATAGATACCAAATAGTCCCCACACCACTAAAGCGGCTAGTACTAAAATCCCCAAAGTCGCTGCACTAGGGCCTTGTGAAGAGTTCTGTGATGAACCGCCACCACTACCGCCTTTGCGTCCGCCTAATAACTCATTAAGCTTTTTACTAAATGAGCTTAGCAACTCATCTGGGCTGGCTTTGCTTCCTGTAGAGCGCTTTTTGCCAGTCCATGGGTCTTGATTGTTATCTCCCGGTTCATTCCAGGGCATAAGAAACTCCTAAAATAATGGCTATCCAGACACCGTTGCAAACGTTGCGATTAGGCGATGATGGCAGCTCAGGCGTATTTAAACTAAGAAGCGCATTGTAAGCACGAGTTATAAGAGTAGCAACTTAACTCTGTAATAATTGGACTTTTGTATTTCTCTGGGGGTGAAGTACTCTTATTGACAGGATATAGCTCAATATTTTTAAGAAAAATAGGTGTTATTTAGCGTACAAACAGGTTTAAGTAAGCAGGCGAGGATATGAGTCAGGTTTTATTGATAGGTAATGCACTAGTAGATTGGGTTAATGAAGTTGATCACTATCCTTTTGAGGATGAGGAACTAAGAGTACTTAAGCATTCTAGGCGGGTGGGAGGTAATGCGGCTAATACGGCACAAGTACTACAACAATTGGGACACGAATGTACATGGTTAGGTACTTTAGCGGATGATAGTGAAAGCGTATGGTTAAAAAGTACTTTACAGGAGCAAGGTATTGCCATGGATTATGCACCTGTACTGGCTAATACTCACACACCTCATTCTACGATTATTCTTAATCAATCTAACGGCAGTCGCACTATTTTACATCAGCGCCAACTACCTGAATTACAAACCGAACATTTGAATACTTTATTATTGAGTGAATATGATTGGTTTCATTTAGAAGGGCGCAACGTTGAGGTGTTGCCTGAGTTTCTTAAAATTATTCAGCGTAGTCGTATTGATCAGCCAATTTCATTAGAAATCGAAAAAAATCGGCAAGGTTTAGAAGTACTCATGGCAGAGGTGGATGTGGTGTTTATGTCAGGGGCTTATTTTAAGGCTAAGTACTTGTCACAAAATCCCTATGCAGTACTACGTGAGCTCAGTACTTGTTATCCTAAAACCATTATTACTATTACTTTAGGGGCAGAGGGGGCTTTAGTCGTGGATGCTCAAGGGCAGATTCATTATGCGCCTGCACAAGTCGTTGAAGTACTGGATACAGTAGGCGCTGGGGATGTGTTTAATGCGGCAATGATTTCAGCCTTAGCCAGCGGGAAAACGCCACAGGAAGCGTTGTACTTTGCGGTGCAATTAGCTCAACACAAAGTACAACAGTATGGGTTGGATAACCTAATTAAGCGTTATTAGTATCCGATTCAGAGGGGGTATCTACTGTTTGTTGTGCTTTAAATTTGGCAACCGCCGCTTTAACTGCGGTAGCTAACTCACCATTTTGCAACATTTCTACAGTAATATCGCAGCCACCTACTAATTCGCCGTCAATATAAATCTGTGGGAAGGTAGGCCAATCGGCATAACGAGGTAAGTTTTGGAAAATTTCGGGATCAGCTAAGACATTCACATACGCGAATTCTTCACCACATTGCATTAACGCTTGAGCAGCGCGGCTGGAGAATCCACATTGTGGCATGCGAGGCGTGCCTTTCATAAAAATTACAACGGGATTATTTTTGACCGCTTGGTCAATACGTTCCATAACATCCATGAGTACTCCTTAATAGTAACTAAATGTCGTTACTAACATTCTAGCGTGCATTGCAAGCAAATACACGCCATAGATCATAAGGGTATTATGGAACGCTTCAGTATTAAATACTGAAGTTTAGTTGCTTAAACTAGCCCGACCTACAATCAGTGGATCGACCGGAATAACGTTTTTCGGGTCTTTACCAGAATAAGGCAGTTTATTTAAGACATAGCGCATAGCATTCAAACGTGCCCGTTTTTTGCAGTCAGACTTAATAATAGTCCAAGGTGCTTCAGCGGTGTCGGTATGGAAGAACATGGCTTCCTTGGCCTTACTGTAATCATCCCATTTTTCTAAAGAAGCCAAATCAATGGGGCTGAGTTTCCATTGTTTTAATGGATGAACTTTACGTTCTTTAAAGCGGCGACGTTGCTCTTCTTGGCTCACAGAGAACCAGAATTTAATAACGTGAATACCACTTTTCACTAGATGACGTTCAAACTCAGGCGCTTGACGCATAAATTCCAAGTACTCTTCTTCAGAGCAGAAACCCATCACACGTTCCACACCCGCACGGTTGTACCAAGAGCGGTCAAACATGACGATTTCGCCCGCTGTCGGTAGCTGAGAAACGTAACGTTGGAAGTACCATTGACCCCGTTCGGTTTCAGTAGGTTTTTCAAGAGCGACTACGCGAGCACCCCGAGGATTTAAATGCTCCATAAAGCGTTTAATCGTGCCGCCTTTACCTGCTGCATCACGCCCTTCAAACAGAATGACTACTCGTTGACCAGTCTCACGTACCCAAGCTTGTAGTTTTAATAACTCGACTTGTAGTTGGTACTTTTGCTTTTCATAGTTTTTACGTGACATGCGGTTTTTGTAGGGATAAACCGCTACACGCCAGTTTTCAACTAATTCATCATCGGGAGATATCGGCATTTTGCCTTTATCTTTCCACTGCAGCAAAGCAGCTTTTAGCAAAGCCGCATCTTCCGGAGAAGCATCTACTAATAAAGTTTCTAAGGTAGAAGCTACAATGTCGCTATTGTTGGGTGCGGACTCTTGCACACGTTTGATAATGTCATCCATTGCCGCTACCTGAGCCGCATTATTTTTAGTAATGCCTTCATCAATAGTGAATGCATCCACTGGTTTGTTTTGACGTGGATCTTGAGTCATAGGAATAGTTTGCTCAACGGTTTCATTATCCATAGATACCTCCTTGGCCAGATGTGCTAAATTCCCCTAAATTAATAAGCACTTGGTTTATTTATATGGGGCTAAATTTTCTAATTTTAGTCCGAATATTTTTAATTGTCAGTGCGAAAAATCAATTTAATCCAAGGAGGAAAATAGTATTTGAGCTAAGTATTTATTAGCGTTGAGTTAAATAATTTTCATTTAACCAGCGAACTACATGATAATACTCAGATTGAATAGCAGGTAGTACCGTTTGCAAAGTACTATTGCTTAATTGACAAGCCAATTGAGTAAGACGTGTTGCTCCCACTTGTTGGCTCAGCATTTTTAGTTTTGAGCCTAATAATTGAATCCGTCCCGTATCATTCTGTGTGAAGGCCAAGCGTAGTTGTTGGACTAGTTGCGAGGTTTCTTTATTGAATTGGGCAATAATAGATTCAAAGACATCATCACCTAAGTGACTACGAACACTATTAAAAGTGTGAGAATCAATCGCTGCGATCATCGGTATACTCATACGTTTGTTACCCTAGATTATTGTTATTATGTGGGCAAATATTGATTTTAAAAGACTGAAAATTGCCCTAATTTTGCTCACTAGCAAAATTAGAGAATTAATGGTAACAAAACCTCGACGAGCGTCAATATGAAATTTGATAGACGGGAAATAGCCTTAATTCTTGATTGAGTGCTTTTCTAGACTGATAGCTTAACCTATACTAAGCCCTTGTGATTATTCGTTAATATAGGTTGCTCTTGAGCACTGATACATCCATAGACTCTTTTTCTACCCTCCGTTTTGATTTAGAGCCAGTTGATACTGAGCGTTTAATGAATCTGAGCGGACAGTTCGATCAACACCTTCGTCAAATCGAAAATCGCCTAGGCATCACTCTTCAAAATCGGGGTCATCAATTCCAACTCGTTGGTCCTCATGAGGTTTTGGTGGTTGCGGAGCGGTTACTGAATGAGCTTTATGCTGAAACAGAGGATACAGTTCTCACACCAGAACATATTCATCTATCTATGCAAGAGGCACATTTAGCTAAGACGGTTGATCGCTCTTCGGATGAAATTAAAATTCGCACTCGGCGAGGCTACATAAAACCTAAAGGAGCCGCTCAGCGAGCTTATATTGAGCGTATTCGCGCCCATGATGTCAATTTTGGAGTAGGCCCTGCGGGTACTGGTAAAACATGGCTAGCGGTTGCTTGTGCGGTGGAAGCCTTAGAGCGTGATGAAGTACGCCGTTTGATTTTAGTTCGTCCCGCTGTTGAGGCGGGTGAAAAGTTGGGGTTTTTACCCGGTGATTTAACTCAAAAAATCGATCCGTATTTACGCCCTATTTATGATGCTTTATATGAAATGATGGGCATTGAAAAAGTCACTCGTCTTATTGAGCACCATGTGATTGAAGTAGCACCTTTAGCTTATATGCGGGGACGTACTTTAAATGATGCTTTTATTTTATTAGATGAAGCACAAAATACCACGATTGAACAAATGAAAATGTTTTTGACCCGTTTAGGTTTTGGGTCTACGGCAATAATTACGGGTGATATTACGCAGATTGATTTACCCCGCCATCAAAAATCGGGTTTAAAGCATGTACTTGAAATCTTACAAGAGGTAAAAGGGATTAGTTTTACCTTTTTTGATAGTAAAGACGTGGTTCGCCATTCTTTAGTCCAACGTATTGTTGAAGCCTACGAGCGCCATAGTCATGACTCAAAGTCGCATTCAGATTGAATTACAAAACGCAGCAGAGTGGTCGCGTGTACCTACTATTGAACAGATAGAGCAATGGCTAGAGCCTGCCCTACAGCAAGAGCTGGGGGAGTGTGTAGTACGTATTGTCGATAGTGAAGAGGGCAAAGCGCTTAACTTTGACTATCGTGGTAAAGATTACGCTACCAATATTTTATCTTTTCCCAATGAATTACCTGACTTTGATTTAGAGCCTGAGTTATTGGCAGAGTTGGATCAGAACTATTTAGGTGACTTAGTCATTTGTGCTGAAGTACTAGAGCGTGAAGCTCAAGAACAAAATAAACCTTTAGAGCATCATTGGGCGCATTTGCTCATTCATGGGTTATTGCATTTGCAGGGCTATGACCATATAGATGAGGATGAAGCAGAAGCGATGGAAGCTCTAGAGATTACCTTATTGGGAAAACTCAATATTCCCAATCCTTACCAACCAATGATTTAGGAATCATGAAAAACGATAGTACAGACTCGAAGCCGCGCCCCAGATGGAAGCAATGGCTAATTGAGCGTTTAGACTTGTCGTCGCAAAGCCGCGATGAGTTGCTGGAGGAATTACAACGCATTAATAAAAAGAACATTTTGCCGGATGAAGCGGTGGATATGATACAAGGTGTGGTGAACTTCAGTTCATTACAAGTGCAAGATGTGATGGTTCCCCGTCCACAAGTGCAGTTTATTAAGCATAATGATGATTTTCCTACCATTTTAAAGCTAATTGCTGATACCGAGCACTCACGCTACCCCGTAGTAGAGGATAATCGGGAGGATTTAATCGGCATTTTATTAGCTAAAGATTTATTGCGTTATATGGGGCGTGAAAGTGAATTTGCCATAGATGATATTGTGCGCCCTGCTTTGATAGTGCCCGAAACCCAACCGCTAAGTCGCCTCTTAACAGAGTTTCGTAATAATCGGGCTCATATGGCAGTAGTGATTGATGAATATGCAGCTATTGCAGGTTTAGTGACTTTTGAGGACGTACTCGAGCAAATTGTCGGTGATATTGATGACGAGTACGATGATGAGGAAGATGAAGACCGTAATATTCTTGAGCAGGGTGACGGTCGTTATTTGGTATCTGGCATTATCCCGATTGATGAATTAAATGAGCTGGTGGGGTGCTCGTTAAAGGATGATGATGCGGATACTGTCGCTGGTTTAATGATTAATCATTTAGGCAAAATCCCGCATTGTGGCGAGGAAGCCGAAATTAATGGTTTAACCTTCCGCGTGGTTCAAGGCGATAATCGTCGTATTGAACAGGTCGAAGTACTCGTCAAAAGCAGTTCTGCTACCCTATCTGGTACCACTTAATTATAGAGCTATTTTTGATTTACTAAAGTACTTCCTGTAATGGGAAGTACTTTCAGTAGTTAATGGATATTAAACTCTAATATCTCGACACAAAATCATTTCCATATTACGCTCAGCTAATAAGCGTTCATACCCACATCAAACTCCATAGACATCAGTAGCAAGCCCTTAAAATCAGTGTAATCCAATACACCTCTGCGTAAGTAGGTTTAGTCAAGGCTGCCAGTTGTCTGTTATTTTAACGTGTGCGTCATGAGTGTGACATGATATAGGCGATTAGCTCTGCGAGGGCAGTTCACCTATTAAGATAAATGGGTAATTATAATGATAAAATACAACTACTTAACCCTAAGTTATATCGTAGCCATACTAGTGTGTTCTCCAGCACAGGCTCAACTTTATCGTTGGGTAGATGCTGATGGTAAGGTAAGTTATTCTGATAAAATTCCTCCTCAAGCCACAGGTTTGGGTCATGCTGAATTGAATAAGCAAGGAACCACCGTCAAAGTAGCGCCCCCTGCTAAAACGGCTGCAGAACTCTTAGCCGAGCGAGACGCATTATTAAAAAAACAGCAATTAGAGACAGAAGCTAAATATCAAGCAGCTTTGGAGCAAAACCTATTAGACACTTATTCATCTGTAAATGATCTGGTAACAACTTATGAAAGTCGCTTAAATCTCCAGAAATCTAATTTAGGTCAATTGCGGGAAATTCGTGCCAAAGTTGCTACTGAGTTGGCAAAACAGAAAGACAAGTTAGCCAAAAGTAAAGATAAAGACCAAAAGCAAACATTAGAAGGGTTTATTAAAACCAGTGAAAAAGATCTAGCTAATTATGATCAGGCTATTCAACAAGGCTTAGCAGAAACTTTAAAAATTACTGAACAATATAATTTTGATAAAAAGCGCTTGGAGGAGTTATTAGCGGCGAAAACTGCTTTGAATGGTAATGCCATTAAGAGCGATACCCCAACAATAGCTGCTGAGGTATCCACTATCTCTAAGCCCTAAGGCGTTACTAAAGTACCGATTCCGGTATCTGTGAGTAGTTCTAGTAGTACTGCGTGAGGGACACGTCCATCTATAATGCAAGCGCCGCGAGCACCCGCCGCTAATGCATCAGTTGCACAGGTCAGTTTGGGTAACATACCACCGTGGATAGTCCCATCCTCAATCATACGGCTGATATCAGCCCGACTGAGTTCAGACATGAGTTGTCCTTGCTTATCCAGTACACCGGGCGTATTAGTGAGGAGTAGTAACTTTTCAGCATTAAGTACTTGCGCCATTTTACCCGCTACAATATCAGCATTAATATTGTAGCTTTCACCATCATCACCTACACCAATGGGGGCAATGACCGGAATATAACGATCTTCTTCTAACATACGCACAACGCCTGCATCAATACCCGTCACTTCGCCCACGTGACCAATATCAATGATCTCGGAAGGTTGATCGGCAATCGCCTTGCGTTCTAACATCAGTTTACGGGCTTTAATCATATTGCCGTCTTTACCCGTCAAACCAATGGCTCGACCTCCTGCTTGGTTAATCAGACTAACAATTTGCTTATTGACTAAACCGCCTAACACCATTTGCACGACATCCATAGTGGCAGTATCGGTGACACGCATTCCATCAATAAAACGGCTCTCGATATTGAGTTGATTGAGATAGCTATTAATTTGCGGGCCGCCACCGTGTACCACGACAGGATTAATCCCCACTTGTTTGAGAAGTACTATATCGCGAGCAAAACTTTGTTGTAGCGCAGGCTCAGTCATCGCATTGCCACCGTATTTAACTACGATAGTTTTACCTGCGTAGCGCTGAATGTAGGGGAGTGCTTCGACTAGAATAGCTGCGGTATCACTAGCAGTACGGATCATGTTGGGTCGTCCTCGGTACGAATATAAACTTTAAAATTATCACGATAGTCGCGTAGGTTCTCACCTAACCAGCGCCGATATTGCCGACTCAGTAGCTCCATGTTGCTGTCCATATCTTCAGCAAACTCAGCCTTGTCTAATGAGTTGACCGCCGCAATAAAAGCACTAAAGCGTGTAGTGGCGTAGGTCATGGCGGCAATAACAGCATTCGGGTCTTCAACTTGTTCGGTGAGTTGATTAGCCAGCTCAATAAAGCGATCAGCCATGTCCCAAAATTGTTGTTCTTCCTGATCTTCAGGTGTAGATGGTGAAGTACTCATGTACTAGTGCCCCAAGCCCTTTTCGGGTACTGAAAAAAGCGAATTATAGAGAGTTGTAATTAAAACTATAAGAGAGTATTCACTCTCAATCTTAATGTCGTCCTGAGTGTCCAAATCCTCCCTCACCCCGCTCACTTTCAGTAAACTCAGTCACGGGTTTTAGATCAACTTGTACCACAGGTACTATGACCAATTGTGCAATCCGCTCGCCCACCTCAATCGTAAAATCAGTATGCCCGCGATTCCAACATGAAATCATCAATTGCCCTTGATAATCCGAGTCAATCAAACCCACCAAATTACCCAATACAATCCCATGCTTATGTCCCAACCCAGAGCGAGGCAAAATCACCGCTGCTAAACTGGGGTCACCAATATGAATCGCTAAACCTGTAGGAATTAACGTCGTTTCACTAGGCTTTAAACGCACGGGATGCTCCAAGCATGCCCGTAAATCCATTCCCGCTGAGCCTTCAGTGGCATACGCAGGCAAAGGGATCGTGTCACCAATACGAGAGTCAAGTACTTTATATTCGAGAGTAGGGCGCATTAGGGCATATCCTTATAATGTTGAAAACGTTGAGCAATCAATTGCATCAGTTGTTGTGCGAGTTCGTGCTTAGTCATTTCAGAGAAAGAATGTTGACCACCCCGCCATACCACTTCGAGTGCATTGGTATCTTGATCAAACACTTTGCCACCTGCGACCGAATTCGCGGCGACCATTTGTAAATTTTTACGCTCTAATTTACCGCGGGCGTAAGTCATTAAATCATGCGTTTCAGCAGCAAAGCCCACACTAAATAGTTGTGGATAACGCTCAGTGACTGTCGCCAAAATGTCTTGAGTACGCTTGAGCGGTAGACTTAACTCAGCGGCAGATTTTTTGATTTTTTTATCAACGACTTCTTGCGGGGTGTAATCAGCAACCGCAGCCGTGGCAATGAAAATATGTTGATTAGACATATGTTCCAGTGTGGCATTCAGCATCTGCTCGGCACTTTCGACCTTAATACGCTTCACACCTATTGGAGTACTTAGGGCTACGGGGCCTGAAATTAAAGTGACATTTGCTCCTAAAGCTTGTGCCGCTTCAGCGAGCGCAAAACCCATTTTTCCAGAGCTGCGATTAGAGATAAACCGCACAGGATCAATCGCTTCCCGAGTAGGACCCGCCGTCAAAATTACATTTACACCGGAGAGGGGTAAAGTACTCGTATCCGCTTGTAGTAACTGTACGATTTGCTCAGGTTCTAACATTCGTCCAAAACCCACATCACCACAGGCTTGTTCTCCACTGGCAGGGCCTAGTACTTGAATATTACGGGATTTCAGCGTGGCGATATTGGCTTGAGTGGCGGCATTTGCCCACATTTGTTGATTCATGGCGGGGGCTATGTGTAACGGTGCGGGGCTTGCTAAACACAAAGTACTCAATAAATCATCAGCAAAACCGTGTGCTAGCCGAGCAATGCAATTTGCACTCGCAGGTGCAATCACAATCTGATCAGCCCAACGAGCGAGTTCAATATGCCCCATTCCCGCCTCCGCTTCGGGGTCTAGCAAAGTGGTATGCACGGGATTTCCAGACAGCGCTTGAAAAGTCAAAGGGGTGACAAAATGCGTAGCACCTGCCGTCATACAGACGCGAACTTGAGCGCCTGCTTTAATGAATAGACGGGTGAGTTCGGCAGCTTTATAAGCAGCTATGCCGCCGCTAATCCCTAAAAGAATATGTTGTTGCGCCAGTGTGGGCATAATTTAATCCGAGTTAATTTCTAATGATAAACAACAGCATGGCAATAACAGATTGGCCTATCGATGAACGACCACGGGAAAAATTACTTCAACGGGGTGCAGAAGCATTATCCGATGCTGAGTTATTGGCGATTTTCCTTCGTACTGGCACGCGAGGCAAGACCGCCGTTGATTTAGCCCGTGAATTAATTAGTGATTTTGGGAGTTTGCGCTCTTTATTTGAGGCGACTCAATCTCGTTTTTGCCAAGCTAATGGTTTAGGTGATGCAAAATACGTTCAGTTGCAAGCCGTACTGGAAATGTCTAAACGCTATTTATTTGAGAGTTTAGAGCGCGGTGAGCCATTATCTGACCCTAATACCGTCAGGTTTTATCTTAAAGCACGGCTACGTGATTATCGCCATGAAGTATTTTGCTGTTTGTTTTTGGATACGCGTCATCGGGTGATTCAATTTGATGAGCTGTTCCAAGGTACGATTGATAGTGCCAGCGTTTATCCTCGTGAAGTGGTAAAACGTGCTCTTCATTACAACGCCGCTGCCGTCATTTTTGCTCATAATCATCCCTCTGGTATTGCTGAGCCTAGTCAGGCCGATGAACGGATTACTCAAAAATTGAAAGAAGCATTGGCTTTAATTGAGGTTCGAGTACTGGATCACTTTGTAGTGGGTGAGCAGGTTGTTTCAATGGCGGAGCGTGGGTTGCTTTGAGTTAAGTTCAATATTGGAGTGTCTGTAAATTAGACACTCCAGTCTTAATTTAAAACTAGTGTTTAAGTACTGCTAGTATTATTAAGTTCGTTTAATACAGCCTCGGAAATTGTTTGACCATTATTATCAGGCTTAGTACTAATGTCTGTGGTAGTTTCAGTGGTGTTAGAGTCAGTACTTACAGTGTTAGAGTCAGTACTGACATCATCACCGCTCACAGTCGTATCATCCTGACTAGGTTTAGTGGTAGCAGTGTTATCACTATCACCGCAATGCTGATTAGTGGGGCGTGATTTGCCGCAGCCCTCGCTATTATCATATCTAGAGTGATGACTGGTGTGTCCCTCGGTACGAGATTCATGATGGGCACTATGCTCATTACCGATATTACCCAACAAGTTACCAATTACATTCTGTAAATTATTTTTACAGCGACGTAAAGTTTTATCACCACAACCTTCTGAGTCTTGGAACGATTTAGTTCTAGTATGATGATTGGATTCTGTTCTAGTAGTGTGATGGGAGTCTACAGAAGATTTGTTATAAGTTTGATAGTTAGAAAAGTTACTGCCACATTGTGTGTAAATCATGTTAACACTCCAGACTTTTATAAGTTATTTTAATTATCTTTGTTGATTTCAAAGGTTATTGGGGTTCAGATGGGATTATATATTATAAATAAAATTTATAATTGTCATGTGGCTTGTGATGGTCAGCCCTAAAAAGCAGGTAAGCGGTGTGAATGCATTTTGAAAGCCAGTCAGAGATGGCTGTTAAATAACCTCAAGAATTAGCCATAGCGATTTATCATTGAAAATATTGTTAAACACTACTAGTAGCGTACTAAGCAGCACTTTAGGTATTGCCAAATAATACTTTACAACGCTAGGGTTGGGGTTGAGTTTTAAAACGATTATTGTGCTCAGCACCTTAACTGTCCGTATAGGAGAGAGTTACATGTTACAGGTACTTCGTATATCTGGTTTTTTAGTGTTTTTGATTCTAGCGTTTTTAAATGCCTTCGTAGATCTAGGTCATAAAATTATTATTCAAAATACTGTATTTAAAATCTATGATGGCTCAGAACAAATTATTTTAACGGCTATAGTTAATGCACTCATCTTAATTCCCTTTATTATTGCTTTTACTCCGGCTGGTTTTTTAGCTGATAAATATTGTAAGCCTAAAGTAATACGCTATAGCGCTTGGGCGGCAGTGGGTTTAACCCTGTTAATTACTTTAGGCTATTATCAAGGATGGTTTTGGTTTTCTTTTGCGATGACTTTTATATTAGCATTACAAAGTGCGATTTATTCTCCCGCTAAATATGGTTACATTAAGGAGTTGGTCGGTGACACTAAACTTGCTCAAGGTAATGCATTTTTACAATCTGTTACAATGATTGCTATTTTAGTAAGTACTTTTTTCTTTGCTCTATTATTTGAACGGTTGTTAAGTGAGCATACCTATTTAATTTCGAATGATATAATTGAAATCGTAGCTCCATTAGGCTGGATTTTAGTAGGTCTATCACTAATAGAAGCGTTATTAACTTATAAGCTACCACTAATGCCTTCTTCTGATCCAGAGCGTTATTTTGATTGGAAGGCCTATGCAAAGGTTCGCTCTAGTAAAGAGGATATTCATTACACTCGTAAAAATCCTGTAGTATGGATGTCTATTATAGGGATTTCAATTTTTTGGGCATTAGCACAAGTAGTTTTAGTCGCTTATCCGAGCTACATGGAAACCTATCAAAATATACATAATACCGCAGTTATTCAAGGCTTAATGGCTTGGGCAAGTATTGGTTTAATTATAGGCTCATTAGTTGCTGGACGATTATCTAAGCAATATATTGAGACAGGTTTAATTCCAGTGGGAGCTATTGGAATATTTTTCACTATAGGTTTAATCGCATGGTGGTCGAATGTTGCACTTCAGGCTGTTAATTTTCTGGCTTTAGGTGTTATGGGTGGTTTGTTTTTGATTCCTCTTAATGCTTTGATGCAATATCATTGTGAAAATAATAATTTAGGTCGAGTACTAGCTACTAATAACTTAATGCAAAATGTTGCAATGCTATTAGCTTTAACTATTACCATTGTTCTAGGACTAATAGGTATTAATAGTTTATGGATTTTTAGCTTACTAACCATTGTAGCAGCTATTGGCGCTATTTATACCATTTATCATTTGCCAGAGTCATTATTATATTTAGTGGCTAAACATATTTTTAGAGCGCGTTATCGTTTAAAGGTACTGGGTTTTGAAAATTTACCTGCACGGGGTGGCGTCTTACTACTAGGTAATCACATTAGCTGGATTGATTGGGCGCTAGTTCAAATGGCTAGTCCACGACGTATTCATTTTGTGATGGAAAAGGGGTATTACGAGCGTTGGTATTTAAAATGGTTTTTAGACTTATTTGGTGTAGTACCGATTCGCAGCGGTGCTAGCAGTGAAGCATTAAAAAAAGTCAGTGAGTTATTAAATGCAGGGGAGGTAGTGTGCTTATTTCCAGAAGGTACGATTAGTCGAACAGGGCAACTATCTGAGTTTAAACGCGGTTATGAACGAGCGATTGTAGATACCCATGCCGTCATTGTACCTTTCTATTTACATGGCTTATGGGGAAGTCGCTTTTCACGCTCTAGTGGCTTTTTAAGAGAAAATCGTCAATCCGGTTTTAAACGCGATATTATTGTGTCATTCGGCAAACCCTTGCCCAAAAATACTGAAGCGGTTGCTTTAAAACAAAAAGTATTTGAATTGTCTATGAGCTCATGGCAAGAGTACTCTAATTTACTAGAGCCTATTCCAGTTAATTGGCTCAGAGTTTCAAAACGCCGAGGTTTAGGGTTAGCAGCAGCAGATGTACTAGGTGAGCAAATCAGTTATCACCGTTTTATGACGGCTGTTTTTAGATTTGCTAAGGAAATTCAACGCTTAAATCCAGAGCCTAATGTAGGTGTTTTATTACCTACCAGTATTGGTAGCGCTATTACTAATATGGCAGTGCTGACTTTAGGTAAAACAGTCGTAAATCTTAATTTCACTGCCAGTGCGGCTGCTTTGCAACACGCAGCTCAACAAACAGGTATGAAGCGTATATTTACTTCAGTAAAATTTATTGAAAAACTCAAAGAACGTAATATTGATATTAAAAGTATTTTTTCAGATTTAGAGTTGATTTACTTAGAAGATATTAAGAGTAGCATTCCTAAACATAAATTCATTCAAACTTTATTAGCCGTTATAGTATTGCCGACTAAATGGCTACAATGGCTTTATATTAAGCCTATCCATCTGAATAATAATGCAGCTATTTTATTCAGTAGTGGTAGTGAGTCTTTGCCTAAAGCCATTGCATTGTCTCATCGCAATATTGCCGCGAATGTGCGCCAAGTAGCTGATACCTTAAATACGCGTGATAATGATGTATTAATGGGGACTTTACCTACCTTTCATGCGTTTGGTTTTTTAGCGACGACTATGTTGCCTTTGGCCGAAGGGATTCCTTTGATTTGCCATCCTGATCCTACCGATGGTTTTAATATTGCTAAAGGAGTAGTACGGTATCAAGCGACCGTATTATTTGGTACGGCAACTTTTTTGCGACTTTATGCTCGCAATAATAAAATTCATCCTTTAATGTTTCAATCGTTACGTTTGATTGTGGCAGGTGCTGAAAAGCTCTCGCCGGAAATTCGACGGGTGTTTAGTGAGCGTTTTAATAAGACTATTTTAGAGGGATATGGTGCGACCGAATTATCACCTGTAGCTGCAGTTAATATTCCCGATGAATTAGATAGTCGTTATTGGTTTGTACAGCCTGGTAACCGCCCCGGTACGGTAGGCTTGCCTTTGCCAGGGACTTGTTTTCGCATTGTTGATCCGATTAGTTTGGAAACGTTACCAGTAGGGCAAGATGGTTTTATTCTAATTGGTGGCCCTCAAGTTATGAAGGAGTACTTAGATAATCCTGAGTTAACGGCAAAAACTATTGTCGAATTAGACGGTATTCGTTGGTACAAAACAGGTGATAAAGGTCATGTAGATGAGGATGGCTTTTTAACGATAGTGGATCGTTATTCACGGTTTGCCAAATTGGGGGGGGAAATGGTGAGTTTGACTGCGGTAGAAATGGAAATTCGCCAAGCGACGGAAAACCCTGAGATGGATTTAGTAGCCGTTAATGTGCCGGACGATAAAAAAGGTGAAAAGGTGGTGTTATTAGTTTCAGGTGATTATGAGCCTAAAATGATTCGCGCTAAATTAACGGAGCGGCAAATGAACCCTTTAATGATTCCTGCGGATATTTACCAAGTTGAGCAAGTACCTAAGTTAGGTAGTGGTAAAACTGATTTTGCTGCATCTAAGCAATTAGCATTAACTAAGCTTCAGACTGGTTAGTCGATAATTCCCTCAGTAGCAGCCTAGGTGCAGTACTTAGGTTGTTACTCATTAAAGTACTCCATAATGATTTTGTAAGAGTAAAAGCGAGCTGCTGTTTTATCAAAGCACAAGGTATCTTCAGGGTATTCGGTTATAGTAAGTACTCCAACCTAACCGGTCGGTTTTATGATAGAACTGGCTAACTGAGCAGATGATTGAGTCATAATTGGTAAAGGAGTCCAAATGATGAGTACTTTTCCTAATAGTCCTCAACATGTATTGGTAACGGGTGGTACGGGCTTTGTCGGGCAAGCCGTCATTAAAGAGTTGCTGGCTAAGGGTTATCAAGTCACGGTGTTATCACGTAACACTCAAAAAGTGGTACGGCTTTGGCGGGATAAGGTGGCAGGAGTCAGTGATTTAGATACTTTTCAGCCTAGTACACCGATATCCGCCATCATTAATCTAGCGGGTGCACGAATTTTGGGTAAGCCTTGGACATTACACCAACGCCAAGTACTTAAAAAAAGTCGAATTCTCTTGACTGAAAAAGTTGTGCAGTGGGTTGAAACACAAACGATTAAACCTAAAGTACTGTTATCCGCTTCAGCTATTGGTTATTACGGGATTCAACCACAAGGTGATCAAACTGCACTGACAGAAGCGAGTTTACCCCAGCCCATTTTTATGTCAGAGCTGTGTCAGGAGTGGGAGCAAGCCGCCTTTCAAGCGGCTAAGCAAGGTGTCAAGGTAGCTACTATGCGTTTTGGACTAGTCATGGGGAAAGGGGGAGCCCTACCAATGATGCTTTTACCGGTGCGCCTAGGTGTAGGCGGACGAATGGGAACGGGTAAACAATGGTTGTCGTGGATTCATATTAATGACTTAGTCAATGCGATGGGGCATGTGTGGCAGCAGCTTTTGGCTAATGATACAGCCCCTAGTACTTATAATTTCACAGCCCCTGAGGTCGTAACTCAACAGGAATTTGTCCAGACGGCAGCAAGGATTTTGCATCGTCCCGCATTTATCCCGACTCCAGCGTTACCCGTGAAATTATTATTGGGTGAACAAGCAGATTTATTATTGGAGGGTCAGAAAGTGATTCCACAGGCTTTAGTTGCAACGGGTTTTGAGTTTCAGTACCCCACCGTGTATCAAGCGCTAGAGCAGATTATTAGACAGGTTAAAGCTTAAAGGTATTAATAGCGTGATTTGGGTATTAAATCACAAGCTTGGTAGTTGGGTTGTGTTCTATGCTTAATTTTTATTAGGCTACAATGTAACCAACCTATGGAGGTGGGTCATTATGAAACTACTCGCAGCGTTAGCCAGTGCGTTATTAATTACGGTGGGTTTTGCAGGCGTTAGCGCGGTTGCTCAAGCCGCTATGATCTGCACGATGGATGTGAAAATGTGTCCTGATGGTAGTTATGTCAGTCGTGATGGCGCTCGTGATTGTGCCTTTACCCCCTGTCCTAATGAACAAGCCAGCCCCAAGCCTTTACCCGTGAGACGTATTGCTCCGCCACCGCGTGTGTGTGCTTTGGATGTTCGGGTGTGCCCTAATGGTAGTACGGTAGTACGTAATCCTGCTTTAAAATGTGCTTTTAATGCTTGCCCCAAGCGCCCAGTACGCCCGAATCGTCCTCAACATCCTAATCGTCCAACACGCCCGCATCGGTAGGTATATAATCTCGAGTTAAGTATAATCAACTGCTTAGATAATGACTAAAGTACTTATCTGCCATAAAACAAAAGCCCCTATGGTTGGTTATCCATAAGGGCTTTTATATTAATGAGATAAGTGGAGATGGGGGGAATTGAACCCCCGTCCGTAAATCCTCTGCCTGAAGGCGCTACATGCTTAGTCTATATTTTATTTAACCCGCGTCCCGCCAATAGACAGGCTGGCACGTTGGGCGGTCCCAGTAATTTTTTAGCATCGCAGCCCTGAGCGAGCCTTGATGCGATCTTGTGAGAGATTATGCCTGATTTGAGCGCACAAGCACGGCCTCGGTCAGACAGCACTCAACAGGTTATTAAGCTGCGAGAGCGTAAGAGTCGTCGTTTGCGACTATAAATTGTGACTAGTGTTATAGTGGTCACCACACCCACTGCATGCTCCCCAGGTTTTGTAATCCACGTCGAAGCCGGATCATCCCCATTAAGGTTACTAACCTGAGAGGGTGCCATTATAAATGGTTTAAATCGTATTGTCATGTAAAACCCATGACTAGAGGGTGATGACTAATGACAAAATTATTTACCGATTGAGTTTAGTAAATTGTTATGAGCTTGTTTTGACTAAGGCGTTAGGCCGTCACTGAGGGGCTTTTTTGCATAAAAAGGAGGTATATAGCCAGTCATTTAAAAATAAAGCTTTAGAAAAACTACCTGACAGACTAGCATATATTAGCTAAAATTAAGCGCTCTCTACCAAGGCTTCATAGTTAAATGGATATAACGAGCTCCTCCTAAGAGCTAATTGCAGGTTCGATTCCTGCTGGGGCTACGCAACTATTATTCCCCATACTCCAAAGTCGTTCAAAAATCATATTAAAACAATAATTTATTGTGTCGGGATTGTCCAAGATTGTCCATTTTTGACTTGATTGGGCTTGCTGTTTTGTGTGTAAAGCTGTGTGTAAGATTCAATAAATCCATTAGACCTAGAGTCTGTGGTGTGTAAAATTGTGTGTAAAGTAGCTGTAATACATTGATATAACACTTGTTAGGATTCCTATGACTCTAACTAATACACAGATAGAACATGCTAAACCCAAAGATAAACCTTATAGATTAAATGATGGTGAGGGGCTGCAATTAGAGGTGCGTGTCTCTGGGGCAAGGGTTTGGATTTATCGTTATAGAAACCCTGCAACTAAAAAACAAACCATATTAACCATAGGGGAGTATCCACGCATTACTTTGAAACAAGCCAGAAAACTAGTGGGGGATGCTAAGGGATTGGTTAAAGAAGGTATCGACCCTAATAACCATAAACAGCAACAGCGTATTATTAGTAAAGCTGAACGTTTTAAAGAGGTAGCGTTAGAGTGGTTTGAGAATCGAAAGGGGGCGTGGTCACAAGCTAATGGTGAACAGGTAATGGATTGCCTTGTAAAAGACATCTTGCCTTATTTGGGGGAAATTCCTATGGAAACCTTAAGCGCCCCCGATGTTTTACAGGTTGTCCGAAGGGTAGAGGCGCGGGGTGCATTGGATAAAGCATCAAAGGTTAAGCAGCGTATTGGAGCGGTATTCCGTTATGCAGTGGCAACAGGGCGGGTGAAATATAATCCAGTACCTGATTTGGCGGGGGCGCTACAACCTAAGCCAGTATCACATTTTAAAGCCCTGACACCTGCTAGTTTGCCAGACTTCCTAAAAGACTTGGCGGCGTACAAGTCAGAGATAATGAGAAGTGCAGTTCAATTTACTTTGCTAACCTTGTCGCGGTCGGGTTCGGTGCGTATGGCTCAATGGTCTGAGATTGATTGGGAGGCTAAGGAGTGGCGCATTCCCTCGGAGCATATGAAAATGGGAGTAGCTCATGCTATTCCGTTAGCGACTCAAGCCCTAAATCTATTAGAGCGTTTACAGCCTATTACAGGTCATGGGGCTTTAATCTTTTACACAGAGAAGCGTGATAAGCCTATGAGTAGTAACGCCATGTTAAGCGTCCTAAAGCGTATGGGGTGGAATGACAGAACAACTATTCACGGATTCCGTGCAGTAGGTTCGAGTATCATGTATGAGTCTGGTTTTCAGCGTCATGTGATAGAAAAGGCTTTAGCCCACGCAGAACGGAACGAGGTAGCAGGTGCTTACAATTATATGGCGTCGTACCTGCCAGAGCGTCACACTTTGATGCAGTGGTGGGCGGATTACTTGGATAATTGCCATAGAGGGGCAAAAGTGATTCCAATATTTAGTACTAAGGTAGGGTAGGAGTAGGGCAATAACTACCTTTTGCTGTGTCTCGAAAAGTGTACTTTTTGAAACCCTAGAAAGTAATGTATCTTTCAGTGTCTCAAAATAGAAAAACGCCATTTTCTTATTTGGCTTAGAAGTTTTGAGACACGATAACACTTATAAGGCGCAAGGAAGCGCAAAAAGTGCATTGTGTTACCGACATTAGTGACGGTAACATCAGTTTCACTGCTGTACAGGCAGCTTATGAAACTCGTAGGTAAACGCACCCCAACGGGTAAAGGTTCACTGCTATACAGGCAGCTTATGAATCAAGGTAACGCTTGACGGTTTGACGATTGTCGTTCACTGCTGTATAGGCAGCTTATGAACTAGAGGGCATTTGTAGTGCCACCAATGCATCATTCACTGCTGTATAAGCAGCCTCATTTAAAACACCTTAGCCTCGGTTAAGGAAAATCTTGCTAACCGTTGCGAGTACCAATATGACTGACACTCCTAAGAAAACGCTTAAGATCATTCGTAAACCCACGTTAAGCACTGCCATCTCCGACAACACTAAACCTATACAGACAGATGTTGAAGCTACTAAGCCTAGTACTTTATCGGTCAGCGCATCACGCAAACCTATACAGTTAAAACCTAAATCTCAGGGGTCAAGTACTCAAGCGGTAGATACGCCAACGCCAACCCTACAGCGTCCTAAAAAGCGGGTAATCACACCAGTAAAACCCGTGAATCAAAACCCAGTCAAGAAACCTGCTAAGCCCAAGCCACCTAAGAAAAAGCACATTAAGCCACCCAGTGACATTCGGGCAAAAGAGCTAGATGCCAGCCTGAATGCTTTTCCGATGTGGCGTGATCGTAAACCCTTAGCCCTGAACTTTGAGCGGCAAGTGTTTCAGCACATAGGTAAACACCACTTGAGTGCCTCTAAGCGCGTGGTGATGAAGCTCTTGGAATGGCACACCGCTAACCGTTTCTACCTGCAAGCGGTAAGCGAGGGCGGTAAACGTTTCAACCTTGATGGTAGTGAGGCGGATACTATCCAAGACCATGAGATAGCCCACGCCTTGAACAAGCTGGCTAAGCGTAAGAAATAAAGATGAATTTATCTTAGTGAGACTAATAACTTTTAGAAATGGATTTGCATTTTTTCATTCCTAA